>CALIGP010000137.1 GCA_938021455.1 uncultured Lewinella sp.
GGAGCATTTCCTCCTTTGACAAACTGATGTTGGGAATTTGAGCCGCAACAGATGTGGAGGCTAAGAAAAAAATCAGCGTTGCGGCTATAGGTAAGGCACGAAGCATCAACTCAGAGGGGCGCATAATTAGATGGTTAAACATTTACAATATGGCTCAATAATAGGGATAAAACGAATAACGCTCGTCTCCGTGCGTGTGTGTGATGCACACCTCGTCCCAAAAATACTACCGTTCGTCCCCTAAACAAACTCCCTCTCTGCAAGGCCCCTCAAATTTGTTCTGAACAACTCCCTTTCTAAGCTGACAACTTAGGCAAATTTGAAAAACGCTTAATAATGACACAGAACCAAGGTATTACTACTCCAAACCAAAGCTTTATGGGCTTACAACGGAACACGAACAGAAAACCATTCTCTCCCAGAACCATCATGATCGAAAAAGGCAAACTCCGTATCAACATCCCCGTTCAGAACATTCTCTTCATCAAATCGGAGCATGTGTATTGTCGGTTGTTTTTCATCAACAACCAGAAGGTCCTGCAACGCATCAGCTTAGAAAAACTACTGGACAAACTTCCCGAAGATACCTTTATACGGGTACACCGGAGCTTCTTGGTCAACGTCAACCACATCAGTAAATTCAACCACTCAAAAGTAATGGTTGGTGATACGGTGATCCCAATCGGCAGGACGTGGAAAGAGAAGGTCGTGCCCGTGCTGAAACAGGTTTTAAGGTAACCGATTTGCTGCGCAGCCTCTCCATTCAACCCTCCATTGCACCTGCGCGCTGCCGCCCTAATACACTCCCAGCACGCGCCTGAAACTACTTTTAGCGTGAGGCTTGGCCATGCACACACACGCTTTAGGCAAACACAAACATGAGTCATCACAGAGTTTGGACCGTATCTCTAGCGTTTCCTCCTATATCTCCGATATAGCTGGTATAAAAAAGCGATCAGCAGACAGCATTCAGAGCAGTTTTGCCTGAATGCTGATCGCTGATCGCTAAAAATCTTGTCAAATACTGCCAAACATGGTCATTCTAATCAAAAATCAGGGATGATTCATGTCTGGTTCGCTTACACGCCTAAGGGTTACCCCCCACTTCCGTTAGGCGAAACATTATTATCAATCACCCCCGGCATATCAACGGGCGGGAGCTTCTCCGCATCCGAAGGGCGCGGGCCGACGAGGCGAACTAAGTCTTTGAAACTCAAGACTTCTTTGTCAAGCAGTTCCTTTGCCAGTAGCTCTACCTCCGCACGTTTGTCTTTGAGGAGTTCTTGTGCACGGAGGTATTGGCTGTCGAGCATATTCCGTACCCGGTTATCAATCAGCGTAGAGGTCTCATCGGAGTAAGGGCGCTGGTAAGCGTCGCGGCTCATGCCATAGAAGCTTACTTGGCCTACTTCTTCGTCCATACCGTAAACGGTAATCATGTCGTAGGCTTGCTTCGTCACCTTGTCGAGGTCGTTCTGCGCGCCGGTACTGATCTTACCGAAGAATACCTGCTCGGCGGCGCGGCCGCCGAAGGTCATGCACATCATGTCCAGCATCTGTTCGGTACGGGTGATGTACTGTTCCTTGGGCAGGTATTGGGCATAGCCGAGGGCCGCTACCCCACGCGGAACGATGGTGACCTTCACCAGCGGGCTGGCGTGCTCCAGGAACCACCCACAGATGGCGTGGCCAGCTTCGTGGTAAGCGATGATCTCTTTCTCGTCGGGGTTGATGAGTTTGTTCTTCTTCTCTAGCCCACCGATCGCTTTGTCCATCGCGTAGTTGAAATCATTCAGCGTGACGCTGTCTTGGTTTCGACGAGCAGCAATAAGGGCGGCTTCGTTACAGATGTTGGAGATTTCGGCACCGGCAAAACCCGGGGTCATCTCTGCCAGCGTGAGGGCATCAATGGTCACGCCATCGGTTTTGATGGTTTTCA
The DNA here is from genome assembly GCA_938021455.1 of uncultured Lewinella sp. GTDB lineage: Bacteria > Bacteroidota > Bacteroidia > Chitinophagales > Saprospiraceae > Neolewinella. The sequence continues at coordinate 1,940 of CALIGP010000137.1, forward strand.
GGTGAACCTTGAAGATGGCCTCCCGCCCCTTCAGGTCGGGCCGGTCGATGCCGATCTGCCGATCGAAACGACCGGGGCGCAGCAGGGCACTGTCTAGTACGTCGGGGCGGTTGGTGGCTGCCATCAGGATTACGCCTTTGTCGGTGCTAAAACCGTCCATCTCTACGAGGAGTTGGTTGAGCGTGTTCTCGCGCTCGTCGTTGCCGCCTTGCATCCCGCCGCGCCCACGGGCACGACCGATGGCGTCGATCTCATCGATGAAGATGATACACGGCGCTTTCTCGCGGGCCTGCTTGAAGAGGTCGCGGACGCGGCTTGCGCCAACACCAACAAACATCTCTACAAAATCGGAACCCGACATGGTGAAGAACGGCACACCAGCTTCGCCGGCAACGGCCTTCGCTAGCAAGGTTTTACCCGTTCCGGGAGGGCCAACCAGCAGAACGCCCTTCGGGATTTTACCGCCTAGGGCTGTGTATTTTTTGGGGTTTTTCAGGAAGTCAACGACTTCCATCACCTCTTCCTTGGCTTCATCGAGGCCCGCTACGTCGGCAAAAGTGATGTTCACCTTGCTGTTTTGGTCGAAGAGGGTCGCTTTGGATTTACCGATGTTGAAGAGTTGGCCGCCGGGGCCGCCACCGCCGCCGCCCATGCGCCGCATCAGGAATACCCAAATCAGTATGATGATGGCGAGAGGGATCAGGAATGGAATGAGTTCCGCAATGAAATTGGTACGGCGTACAGAGTTGACTTTTACTCGGTTTTCAAAGTCTATTCCTAGGTTATCCTGCGCTTCCTTGAGGTAATCG
>CALIGP010000138.1 GCA_938021455.1 uncultured Lewinella sp.
AGGCCAGAATCCAGTCGTCCCGATTTCTGGTGTCCAGGTAAGGGTACCAAGGCTCTCGTACATCCAATTTTGGGTCGTACCACTGGCATACCCGAGAATGATGTCCGCATCTCCATAGATATAATCGTTCTCATCCAGGCAATCGCTATTGAGTTCTGCATGAATAGCAAACTCCGTTTGCCCACTACTAAAGTCTGGCCCCAACCAATATCCTCCTGAGGTATGAGTTGTATAGGCAATTGATGCTCCAATGGAAGTGGTAAAGTCACGAATTGCCTGAGATTCCGGCTCGGAAAAAGTACTCGGCCCCCGATAGGAATCCGAACAAGTGCTACTGCTTGAGCCGCTGCCCCCCCAATCAGAATCATAATTCCGGTTAAGGTCTACTCCTCTACAAGAGCTCCCTGAATTGACGCGGCGATTTTTACGCCACAGGCCACCACCATTAGGGTTGGTCGTACGATTATATTCATACCCATCAGGATTTACTACGGGTACGACAAAAATTTCTCGGTTATTAACTACATAGTTTAAACCGGGGTCAGATGCATAGTTTTCGAGAAGGTGAAACATGAAATTAATCACGGTTGCCATTGATGCAGGTTCGCGGGCGTGATGTAAAGCATCAAAGTAAACGGGCGCTTCCGCAGCACTTTCGTCCGTATCAGGGTTATCCGATATTTTGACGGCCCAAATCGTTCTTCCCTCAGTAGTCGTTCCTATACTGAAACGCTGAGTAATTAGAGATGGATACAAACTGTACATTTCATCCAACTGCTGAAGTACCTCGGCGTAGGTATAAAATCCGCCCATACTACCTAGTTCAAAGCCCGCAGTAGACTTTGTATTAGGAGAAAGCTGGTAGGTCTCCCGGTCAGCTATATTTCTCTTCTCAATTGCTTTAGAAACATCCTCCGTTACAAGGTCAAAGGTTATTCCTGCTGCACTTAACAACTGCAGCTCGGATCGTTTTAGAATCATCGAATTCTTCCCTTGATGAGGGTGAACATGATCGAGATCTACGCCACTTTCTATTAGTCTTTCGATGGATTGATCATCAGCAAGCGTGAACTTGACCTCTGAATATACATCAGGGCTAATTTGAGCCGAAAGGCACAAAGGGAGTAAGAATAGAGAAAACAATAGGTAAGTACCGGACTTTGTCCAGTTGGTAAAATTAGGCTTTGTCATGAGGAACATTATTAAAAAACGAATACAACAATCCAATACGGACAGCATAAGGAATTTAAGATTCCATCACGAAAAAGAAAGTAAAACCGAGGGGGGAGAGAGTAACCTTTTGCACAGTACTAAATGTACAGCACAGGTCATTCTGCCTCTGAACTAGCAGAGGGCTTACAACGATTTATTTTTCATGATAGAATTCGCTTAAAACTAAAATATAGAATCAAAGTTAAGTAAAATATTGGCACTTTTCATTATTCGCTTTCATCTTGCTACTTATTTCCACTGATTTATAACTTGGCTCATTACTTCTGCTCAATCATCCGTTTACCATTCAACCCACGCATTAATTCTTATATACCTAAGTAATTTGCCCTCGCGAAGCCCCCCCCATCAGAACCGAAATATAATTACTCTAGAACAGCCTTTGGTAGACTATCACAAACACAAAAACGCCACGTCCCCATCAAGGAACGTGGCGTCTTTCGCTAAAAAAGCTAAGACAATTTACACGAGTTCAACGTGCTTAAAGTCTGTCACTTCCAGGCCGTTTTCAACACCTGCGACGAATTGCTTAACCGTTTTCTTGCTGTCCTTCACGAATTGCTGATTTACCAGCGTCTTCTCTTTAAAGAACTTGTTCAAGCGGCCCATGGCGATTTTCTCGAGCATAGCCTCTGGCTTGCCTTCCTGGCGAGCGAGTTCTTTGGCAATGTCAATCTCTTGATCCTGAGTGGCCTGATCAATGTTCCCTTTATCAAGAGCGATCGGCTTCATCGCTGCCGTCTGCATGGCAACGCTACGACCAGCGTCGTAAGCAGCATCGGAGCTTGCACTAAGGCCAACGAGTACACCAGCACGGTTACCCATGTGGATGTATTCCGCTACTAGCGGAGCAGATAGCTGCTCATAAGCGGTAACGTTGATCTTCTCGTTGATCTTACCGACCATTTCGGTCACCTTGTCCTGGATGGTCAGGTCACCTTCCATGGGTAGTCCCATCAGGGCAGAAAGATCGGCAGGCTTACCCGCAAGAGTAATGTCTGCAATTTTGTTAGCAAAAGCAATGAAGTCGTCGTTCTTAGAAACGAAGTCCGTCTCAGAGCTTAGGCGAATGATAACACCATAGGTCTTGTCATCGCTGATTTTAGCAATAACGGCACCTTCGTTGGCATCACGATCACCACGCTTTGCAGCTACTTTTTCGCCGCGCTTGCGCAGTACTTCGATGGCTTTGTCGTAATCACCGTCGGCTTCCGCCAGGGCTTTCTTACAATCCATCATACCGGAACCGGTCATGTCCCGTAGTTTCTTTACGTCTTGGGCTGAAATGGCCATAGCGTATTATAATTTAAGTAATTCTAAATTTTATTTAGGATGGGCGCTGGCGTTTAACCGCTGTGCCCGGTAGAGTAGTATGACAATAAAAGGTAGTAGTGATAGTATGATGGTAAGTGCAGATGTCTGCTCTACTATCATACTACCATTACTATCACTCTATTGTACTACTCCGCTGCTGGTGCCGTAGGCTCTGTTGCAGCGGGAGGAGCGGGTGCTGCAGGAGGAGCAGGAGCTTCCGCTGTTGCAGGAGCGGGAGTTGCCGCAGCTGCTTCAGCCTTAGCTGGCTTGGCGCTTGCTTTTTGCTCTTTATCTTTCTCTTCGCTACGCTCAGCGAGACCCTGCTTGATGCAGGCCGTGAGGTAATCGATGACCGCCTTAATCGACTTAGAGGCATCGTCATTTCCCGGAATCGGGTAGTCAACACTGGTAGGATCAGCATTGGTATCAACGATACCGAAAGTACGCATGTTAAGCTTCTTGGCTTCGGCCACGGCGAGGTGCTCGTGTACGATATCTACCACGAAGATGGCGTTGGGGATACGGTTCATGTCCGCAATACCACCCAATACTTTACTCATCTTCTCGTGCGTACGCGTCAGCGTCAGTTTTTCCTTCTTGGTTACACTGTCGAGTGTACCATCTTCAAGCATCCGCTGGATGTTCTGCATCTTACGGATAGAACGACGAATCGTGTTGAAGTTGGTGAGCATACCTCCCTGCCACCGGTCGGTAACGTAAGGCATGTTTACTTCAGTAGCTGCAGCGGTGATAATATCACGGGCCTGCTTCTTCGTGGCAACGAAAAGTATCTTCTTACCCGCACGAGCAATCTGACGCATAGCGTTACCTGCACGGTCCATACCGGACAGCGTGCTGTTAAGATCGATGAGGTGGATGCCGTTCTTTTCTCCGAAGATGTAGTTGGACATCTTGGGGTTCCACTTGCGGCGTAGGTGGCCGAAGTGTACGCCAGCTTCGAGCAGCTCCTGGTGGGTGGGCTTAGTAGCCATGGGGGTGATATTTATCGGTCGTCACCCGTGGGTTGGGGTCGGACTTTTTATTTGAGATTGTCCCGGAAGGGAAGATTTTGGTCTTTTGGTCTTTTGGTCTTTTGGTGCGTCGGTACCAAAAGACCAACAAACCAAAGGACCAACAAACCAAGCTATCGCTTAGAGAACTGGAAGCTCTTACGCGCCTTGGGCTTACCGTACTTCTTACGTTCCACAACGCGAGCGTCACGGGTAAGCATTTTCTGGCTCTTAAGTGGGCTGCGGAAGTCTTCGTTGAGCTTTACCAGCGCACGGCTGATACCCAAACGAATAGCTTCTGCTTGTCCTTTAATACCTCCACCAGATACGTTCACCATGATATCGTAGATAGCATTGTCAACTTCGATGATAGAGAAAGGCTGAACAACGGCTGGCTGGATGTGCTTCTGTGGGAAGTACTCCTTATAGTCTTTTCCGTTTACCGTGACTTTGCCGGTGCCTTGAGAGAGGTAAACGCGTGCTACGGAAGCTTTGCGTCGGCCAATGGCATTGATCTTTTCCATAAGTAATGGATTAAGGGAGGAAAGAAGAAAGGGTCTATACCGATTCCAGCTTTTTCCCGGATTTTTTGAATTTTTTGGGCGCGGACGCAGGTGCAAGGAGCCCCTTTTGCAGGCCTTAGGCCTGCATCCCCAAAGGGGAAAGGGTTATAGAGCAGTGCAGAAAGGCTGCAACTCCGGGCTGTCGTCCGAACAACCCTTTATTTGAGTTCCGTCGGCTTCTGGGCGGAGTGCGGGTGCTCAGCACCAGCGTATACGTACAGTTTCTTGATCTGCGCGCGACCAAGCTTGGTCTTCGGCAGCATACCCTTAATGGCAACTTCAAGAATCCGTTCTGGCTTGCGAGCCATCAAATCACGCGGGGTAGCCTTGCGCTGACCACCGGGGTAGCCGGTGTGGCGGAGGTACTCCTTATCCGTGAACTTCTCACCGGTGAAACGAACCTTTTCGCAGTTAACGATAATCACGTGATCGCCGTTATCAAAGTGTGGGGTGAAGTCCGGCTTGTGCTTGCCGCGAAGAATGGCAGCGACCTTAGAGGCCAGGCGGCCAACAATCTCTCCTTCTGCGTCAATGACGTGCCACTGGCGCTCCACCGATGCGGCATTGGCCGACTTGGTCTTGTAGCTAAGTGTATCCACTGTATTGCTTAATTTTATTTGAGTTATCGCCCAGACGAATGCTTCCCTTTCCGGGCGTCCTCGCTTAAGCGGCTGCAAAGGTAGATGCTTTACAAACGATAAACAAGCCTTTTACAACTTATTTTTCAACAGCAACCTCTATAACTCACTGATAAACAGTAAAAATTTCGCACAGTTTTGAAAATGGCACTTTCCGATCCCTACTTTCCAATAATGCGGAGGCGCCTTAGCAAGGCCTCCCGGCAACTTCTACTGATCGGCAAAGTCTTGGCCCCAGAGAAGACCATATTATCGGCAATTTGATCAACGTGCAAAACATTGAGGAGATAGGAACGGTGGATACGTAAGATATTCCTGGAAGGAAGTTGTTTTTGCAGTACGCCCAGCGCAATGGAAAGGGTAAACTCTCGCCCGTCAGTAGTCACTAAGCGGCAGTAGGCGCGGTGGGCTTCGACGTAGCGAATGTCTGATGTCATAATCTTGACCATACGTTTTTTGTAGTGGACGTAGATACGGTCCTGACGAGGGTTCGGAGATCGGGGATCGGCGGTAATGGAGAGTTGTCCGTGTTGAAAAGTCATAGCGTTATCATTTACTACGACCAATATTCACGACTTAGATTCTCATTCCATCACGGTCCTTTCCGAAGAGCTCGTTTCACTTTCCGAAGGATATTCTACCCTACCACAATTAGACCCGAGAAGTCGCTACCTCAAAATGCACTTCTGTTGTAAGCCCGCCATCATTCTCTTCGGTGAGGGTACCCCCCAATTGACGGGTAAGCAAATCAACGAGGCGGCTTCCGAATCCCGTACCTGAAGCACTGGCGGTAAAGTCCTTTCCCTGCCCGTTGTCCTTTACCATTAGGTGATAAGCACGGCCCTTCTCCTTGCTTAAAGAAACTTCCACTGCACCTGCGGTTGCGCCCCCTGCTGAGCTTGCCGAAGTACCCGCAAAAGCGTACTTAATGGCATTCGTCAGCAGCTCATTGACGATGAGCCCAAGCGGCACCGCCGTATCGACGTCCAGTTCCAGTGGGTCCATCTCTACCGCTATCTCAATATGGTCTCCGGTTTCGTAGGACTCCAACAGGCTTTCAGCCAGCTGATTGAAATAGTCTTTCATCTCAATGGCCGCTAGGTTTTCGCCCTGATACAACTTCTGGTGCAACAGCCCCATACTCTGCACCCGGCTCTGGCCGGCCTGCATCGCGTCGCGCGCTTCCGAATCGGTAAGGCCTGCCGACTGTAACTCCAGCAAGCTGGAGACTACCTCGAGGTTGTTCTTCACCCGGTGGTGAATCTCCTTGAGTAGCAACTCATTTTGGTCGTTCTTTTTCTTAATCTCATCGCGTTGTTCTTTAATCACTTCGGCCTCTTGTAGCGCCAGGGCTTCCGCCTGCCGGCGAAGTTGGTATTGCAAATATTGGCGGATAGCCAGTGCCAGCAAACCCAAACCAAGGAGTGCCGCCCACCAGCTGAAGTACCAGGGTGGGGATACTTTAATTTCGGCGGGAACGGTGTTTTCGACCCAGCCGCCATCGTCCGTTTGGGACCGTACGCGAAACTGGTAGGTTTTCGGGAACAGGTAGGCGGGAAGGTTGGTGTAACGCAGCGTAGCGTCCTTAGTGGTTTCCGACCAGTCTTCGTCGTAGCCTTCGAGTTTGGTTTGGTAGACCTTTTTTGCTTCCCGGTAATCGAGGGCCGCAAAGCTGAGCGCAACTTCGTTTTTGCCCCAACTATTCTCTTTGAAGTCTTGCTGACGGACGTAGACGGGGAAGCTGTCAACAAAAATTTTCGCCAGTTCCGGGCGGTAAGCCGCCAGGCCATTGGAGGTTGCGTAATAAATGGTCCCCTCAGGATCAACCGTAATGCACTGCGGAGAGAAACCGGTGTTGCCGCGCAGGCCATTCTCTTCGGTGATCATTCGAACGAGGCGGTAATTATCAGCATCAATTTCCCAGATACCGTTAGTGGAAGCAACCCATATACGATTACGGGCGGGGTCATGGGCGAAATCTTTCGGTTGGCAATCTTCGCATGACATGGGAATGAATGCTTTAGTCTCCAGAGTTTCGAGATCGAGGACGAGGGTACCAGTTTCCACACCGAGCCAGAGCTCGTCCTGTATAGTAGCCATACTATATACGGAGGAAAAAGTCGCGGTATCGTAATGCAGCTCAACTTTTTCAAAGATGTTAGAATCAAGGCTTTCGTAGTACCTCCCCTCTCTTAAGGTTTTTACGTTTTCGTGTAACCGTTCATAATACTCATAAGTAAAAGGCTCCGTTGAACGAAGCAGCGTACTGGCGGGGCTGGCGATGAGGAGATGCTCCTTTTTATCCTGGCTGATGAAGGTGATGGCATCTCCCTGGTACCCCGTATAATCAGGGAGCCATAGCCAGGGTTTGTCCTCCGTCAAGACCTGGCCTATCGCACCGTTCCCTCCCCAAAGACTAAGAACGGAAGAACCGCCCGCCTCCCGCCTTAATGGTAAAACGAAAGGTGAGTACATAAAATCAGAACTAACACCACTAGCGATAAAGTCCTGATCAAAGATGGTCAGAGCGCCTGGCCTAACCGATTGGGGATGTACTAGATCGGGCGGGCTGAGATAATTGATTCCCTTAGCCTGCGTCGCCGCCCAAATGCGCCCCTCTGCATCGGCATCAATGCCAAGGATGGTTGGCAACAGCAGTCCTTGTTCTTTCCCTATCGCCTGCCATTCCCCTCCTTCGGAGCGGATGAAGAGGCCAGTGCTGGTCCCGATCAAAAGCCATTTACCTCCGGGGCCACCCATTCGAGCGACCATTACGGTTACGTTCTCTTCAAGCTTAGCCTCCGGGCCCATTGTTTTTATGCTTGGGCTGGCGAAAGCCCGGTAATCTTTCGGCATACGGGCGAGCCCCGTAACGGTACCCAGCCAGATGTTTCCCCGCTGATCATCAAACAGAGACAGTATGGTTGGGACATTGAGTTCAGAAGCGGCCTTGTATTCTTTACGAATGGAGACCTTTTTACGGTCTATTTCTAAGACAACGTCCGGTCTGCTGAGCAGAAGGGTGGAGTCATCAACAAAGACGAGGGGGGCGTTATGAGCGTTAACACTTGAGATACCCTTACCAACAAGCGGAGTGTTCCCTAATCCTTCGGATGGGTAAGGGAAACGGACGAGGCTGATATAATCACATACCCAAATCATATCTCCCTTAACCGTAATATCGCCGTAAGGAAGCACCTGGCCCTGCAGCGGCGTTTCCACAAAGTCTTCACCTGACTGATGATGGATGGTGCTGCTGTACAGCACACTATCTCCCCGAAGGACAAAGAGCTCTTCGCCCTCTCCCAGTCCAAAATAGATGCTGTTACCCACTCTGGGGTCCGTAAAAAGGGTATCCAATTCTAACTGGTTAGAGGCAGTATAGGAATAGCGCAGTAGCGCTTCGCGGGTTGACATCCATATTTGTCCTGCCTCGTCAAGCGCTACCTTAAGAACACGGTGCTGTAGGAGTTTGCCTCCTGGCAGAGAATCTGTAAAGCGAACGTCATTAGGTTCTATTCCTCCGGTAAAAGGCAGCGTTGATCGTAGTAGCGTTTGATTGTCAGCCCCTTTAGGAGCACCCATTAGCCAGATGTACCCTTTATCATCCTGGATGATATAATCTACGACACAGTTTACACCCTGCTCTTCTCCGTAAATAGTAATCGTTTCCCCGTCATAACGGCCAGCTCCCCTATTAAAAACAGTTCCCCAAAGGAAGCCTGCAAGATCTGTGAACGTAGGATTAAAGCTTCCTTGAAAGACTTCTCCATCCGACAACTTAACCTCAACTTCTTCTGCCGGTAGCCATTGGCTCTTCAGACTGGCAAAATTGAGGACTAAGAGGACAAAAAGTAATCGTCTAAAGGAAAGAAAGTAAGTAGGTTGGATCATTACTCTAATATGCTAAAAAAACAGGTAATAGCGAGAAAAACAGGTGTTTATACTCGCTCTTTATTTGTTTCGGAAACTAAAATACTCCTTTCGGAAAGAGTTTCTTTCCTAGCGCTGGGTAACCACTTAAACTTGAATCAAATAAGGATAGTAGCGATGCTTCGTCCTTGTTCGCTTAAAGTTTCTACGCTATGCCCACTTCACTCCGTTCCACACTGCTTTTTGTTCTTATGCTTGCCTTCTGCGTCTGCGCCGCACAGGATGTTGAAGCGACCGTCAACCG
>CALIGP010000139.1 GCA_938021455.1 uncultured Lewinella sp.
GTCATTGGTCGCATCGAAAACGATTTCCAGACCCTGAGCGGTGTTAACATAAGTATTTCGTGTACCATCGTTGCCACTAAGGGTAAACACGAGTTCGCCGCCGAGGCAAGGGCTATCAAAAGATACCCCGTCAAATTCACCCGGGTTGGGATCAATACAATCAGGAATGTTGTCTCCGTCGTCATCAAGAGTGTCATCCTGTCCGGGGCAGACGTCGTTGTCGTTACAGACACCATCCATATCATCATCTCCAATACCTTCACAGGGAATACCGGAGGTGCTTTGGGTGCCGCTGCCGCTTACGCTAGCAGTGCCGGGGCAACCCGCTGCTGCAGTGGCTGGATAAGGTTCCGTAGCAGAGTCCGGCGGGTTGGGGCTAAAGGTATTGGGGCCGGTGGCGTAAAGGATATTAGATGGATTGCCCGTGCCAAATAGCCCGACATGCCATGTTCCGCTGGGCTGGTCCCAGAAAATGCTGAAGACGGCGTTGCCTGGCCCATTGAAATTTTCATCTCCATACATATGCCGCCCGGTGGCATCAGTACCTGTGTAGGTGAGCGTTAGCGGGCCGGTACAATCGCTATTGAAGTCAATCGTCATACCCGCCTGCCCGGAAAGGACGGCAGTAAATAACAGGAAGCTGGTAAGAAGGGTAGTAAAGAGTTTCATACGCTGTAGGTTGAAATTGTGTCGTAAGAATAGCAGGGGATAACTTTGATTTTGGGCGCTTGCCGCAGGTGCAATGATTGATTATGTAGGGCTGGGGAGGACGCTCCACGTCAGCTGTTTCAAGTGTGTAGCTAAATATGGAGTCGAAAACCCTGTAAACCTCTTTCCTATAGCCCCTCTCCATTAGCTTACGCTTACGGCGCAAGGGAGAGGGGCTTAGGAAAACGCTCTCGCGTTTTGAGAATGAGGTATAGAAGGGCTGTTCTAGTTACGGCTAGGGAAAGTACCCTGTAGGGCGATAATCATCGTCACCGAAGTGAAGGGTGATTGGTTTGAAAAGGACGTACCCTGGCCTCCGGTAGCGGCAGTTCCGGGATTCATAGTAGCGCTGCTAGGAGCGGTGTCAGTGAAAATCGTTTCACCAAGGGCGTTGAAGGCCAGATATCGATTTGTTCCAATGGACTGATTACCAACGGCTCCTCCCAATCTGACGGATACGGGTAATGGTGGTATGTTGGTAGCATTCAGCGTGGTGGTTTGTGTCCCGCCGCGTTGCCCTAATTGGACAGGACTGAGGCCTGGCCCAGTACCTGGACCTACCATACTCCTGCCCCGGAGGTCGGGAAGACCGAAAGTAGTTCGGCCGTCACCGCCGTAGGTAGTGCCGAGAATGGAGAATAGTGCTTGGTTTTGATTAATGGCCAATAGTTGACCTTCGCATTTAGCCCAGCCGCGAGGCGCGAAGTTGCCGCCGAAGGCGATGATTTGCCCGAGAAATGGTTGTGACATATTGAATCTGTATTTTGGTGGTAAAGAATGATGAGTTGTTAGTTAGTGTAGTCTAGCAACCAAGCGCCCCTTTACTTTCCGTAAGGAGATACGGTTACCGTTAGCATCCTGGAAGTCAAGTATGCCTGGAGCGGACGGGTTGATTCTTTTAATGGTGGTAAGGCTGTCGTTGCGCCCTTCGCCAAATGAATAACTCGCTAGTAATTGTTGAAATTCGGTGAGCATTTGCTCTTCTTTCATCGGGAGAGAAAAGCTTCCTTTTGCCGTTGCAAAAGCGGGAATACTCAAGCCGAGCGCTACAGCTGTGGTTTTTGTGACAAATGTTCGTCTGTTCATAGTTTTGAAGTAAGGGTGGAATGATGCCTGGAAGTGTTACCAAATTGGCACTATACCCAAACCAAACCAACAACTTCTTTCCCAAGAGCCGTAATTCCTTTCCCAAAGGTAGACTGGACCAATTCTGACGGTGCTGCAGATGATTGATAAGGAGCAGAAACACGTACGAAAAAAGGTATAAATACCTATTGATTTGGGTAGAAGTAACCTGCATACACTCTGAGCTAAGAGAAACCATGCCTAGGGGCATGCAGGGAAAGGAATTCCCATACAAAGCGTAGAAGCTGAGATAGCTCATTGTGAAATTTGAAGTAGGGAAAACAGGAATGATGAAGTGCTAATTGATTAGGCATCAGAATGATGGATCAATAAGTTATCGCCTTTCATCAGATCTCTTGCGGCAAGAGGAAGGGAATCAGGTATAAATACCTATTGATTTAGGTATAAATACCTATTGGAGAGAGTCTGGCTTTCCTAAAAGAAGGTTAATTGCCAGAGATTTGTTAGAAATGGTGTTCGCTCTACCGGTAGAGTAGGAGCTCAAATTTGTGTGCCAAATCTTGCGAATAAAAGAACTCTTGATGGGGCTGCCCTATGAAAATGAGGAGTTTCATGAACTTACGATCATGGAAAAAAAGATCGACTAAGGTTAAGCTGGGAAGTGATTCCCATTCTGCCGAAGTGCTTTAAAACTCAAACAGAGTATTCACCGTTCCGGGAGGCGTAGCACCAATATGGTGGTAGGCCTTTTCGGTGGCCTGCCGGCCACGCGGGGTACGCTGCAGGTAGCCTTCCATGATTAGGAAGGGCTCGTGCACTTCTTCCACCGTACCGGCGTCTTCGCCAACGGCGGTGGCAATGGTCGTAAGGCCTACTGGGCCACCTTTGAACTTATTGATAATGGCGTCTAGGATCTTATTGTCCATCTCATCGAGGCCTCCTTCGTCAACGTTGAGGGCGGAGAGTCCGTAATCCGCGATCTTCTTGTCGATGATGCCGTCGCCCTTGATCTGGGCGAAGTCCCTAATCCGGCGCAGAAGCGCATTGGCGATTCTTGGGGTGCCGCGGCTCCGCCGCGCAATCTCATTGGCCCCGTCGTCCGTTACGGGGACCCCCATGATGTCACAACTGCGTTTGATGATTTTTACCAGGGTTTCTACATCGTAGTAATCCAGCAAACAGTTAATCCCGAAACGGGCGCGCATCGGTGCGGTAAGCAGGCCCATACGGGTTGTTGCACCAACTAGCGTAAATGGTTCGAGACTGATCTGAACGGAGCGAGCATTAGGACCGCTATCAATCATGATGTCAATCCGGTAATCCTCCATCGCAGAATAGAGATACTCTTCTACTACATTGTTGAGACGATGGATCTCGTCGATGAACAGCACGTCACCCGCATTGAGGTTAGTGAGCAAGCCAGCCAGGTCACCTGCTTTTTCCAGTACGGGGCCGGAACTCATCTTCATCTCTGCGCCCAGTTCATTGGCGATAATATGGCTCAGGGTCGTTTTGCCGAGGCCCGGAGGGCCGTGAAGCAGGACGTGGTCCAGGCTGTCCCCGCGTTGCACGGCGGCCTGGATAAAAACTTTGAGGTTCTCTACAATCTTGGGTTGTCCGCTGAAATCATCCAGTGAATCCGGGCGTAAGGCCCGCTCCATGGCATTGTCCTCCGGTTGGAGGTTGTCGGCGGTAGGATCAAGATTAACGTTCATGTCCGGCAAATTTACTGAATTAAGTGGCAAATTTGCTGAAACGGGGTGAAAATGTTTGAAAGAACAGCGAGAGGGAGCGCTCACCGGGGAGTTGATTTTTCAGGATTTTAGTAGGACTATTAGAATGGCATCCTAAGAATCTTACTCTCGCGGCAAAACAACAAAGGGGATTAGAATGATAGAATTAGAGAATTGCAAAATTATGGCGGAGTAGTTAATCCTATAATTCTATAAATCCTATCATTCAAATTCGCCCCTTATTCTACCAGCGTCACCTTCCCCGAAGCCACGTCATACATGGCTCCTACGACCTGGAGTTCACCGGCGTCTACCATGTCACGTAGTACGCTACTGCGCTCCGTAACGGCGGCGACGGTATGGCGGACGTTTACTTCCGCTACTTCGTTAACGAAGGCCTTATTCTTGGAGCTACGGTCGGTACCCTCCGGCGTTTTTACGGCGTTTACGGCTGGCATGATCTTATCGAGCATTTGCGTAAGGAGACCTAGCTTGGCGTGGTCACAGGCGCCCTTCACGGCGCCACAGGAAGTATGGCCAAGTACCATAATTACCTTCGCACCTGCCAGCTTGGAAGCAAATTCCATGCTGCCAAGACTGTCATCATTGACGAAGTTTCCAGCAATGCGAGCCGTGAAAATATCGCCGACTCCCTGATCAAATACGATTTCGACGGGGATACGTGAGTCAATACAACAAAGCACCGTGGCAATGGGGAATTGCCCCTGGGCGGTCTGTTCCACTTGCTCGATCAATGAGCGCTCCGCGGGTGATTGTTGTAGGAAGCGGGCGTTTCCATCCATCAGCTCCTGTAGAGCGGAAGCTGGAGTTATTTGTGCCTGAGTTTCCTTGGTGTATGCTGGCTTTTCCATGGTGGTATTAGTTTTTTCAGAAATTGATAGTACAGTTCAAATTACGACTCGGCGGCTTAATGCGCACTAGAGGAAGGGGCGAGTTCGAAAAACTCCAGATAGCTGGGGGGATTTTCCACTATGCCACGTTCAGAAATTAGTTTAATGTTGATGTTGCGCTCCTTCGCTTTATAGGCGAAATCTTCCAGGATCTCAACGACGTCGTAATCCAGGTAGCGGGTCTTACGTACGTCAAGTTCTAAGTAAGTGTCTTCGGGAAGAGCATCGAGTTCCCGCAGGATACTAGCCTTATTGAAGAAGGTTACTTCCTCGGCCAGCGTCATCTTAATTCTGTGCACACCGTTACTCTTATCCTCAATGTTGAGGAAGTGAGAGTTCTGGTAGCTCTTGATCAGAATGATAACAATGCCTACCGCAAGGCCAATGCCGATGCCCGTCAATAGATCCGTAAAGACAATCCCCAGAACGGTGACGATAAACGGAATAAACTGCTTCGGTCCGGCAGCATACATCGCTTTGAAGGTGGAGGGCTTGGCCAGTTTATAGCCGACAATCAACAGCACGGCTGCCAGTACGGAGAGCGGGATTTTATTCAGCAGGGTAGGGATAAGGATCACGGAAATTAATAGTAGGAAGCCGTGAAAAATAGCCGAGAACTTAGAGCGACCACCTGACTGAATGTTGGCCGAACTACGGACGATTACCTGGGTGATGGGCAATCCACCAATTAGACCCGATACTACGTTACCAGCACCCTGCGCGAGCAATTCCCGGTTCGTAGGCGTAATCCGCTTTTCGGGGTCAAGCTTGTCCGTGGCTTCTACACAAAGCAGGGTCTCAAGACTAGCAACCAAGGCAATCGTAAAGGCGGTAACCCAGATGGCTGGTTGGGTAATGGCGCCGAAATTAGGGAAGGTGAACTGGCCCAGGAAAGAATCAAAGGAGTCAGGTACGGGAACCTGAACGAGGTGCTCACTGGAAATAGCGAGCGTTTCGTTGTCTTTGGTGAGAATGTAAAAAATGATGCCGGCAGCTACGGCTACCAACGGACCCTGAATGAGGGTGAAAATTTTACCCTTTTTACTGAGCACAATACTCCACAGCAGCAGAATGGCTAATGCAATTACTGCGATAATAGTAGCCCCGGGGCTGATGTGCTCGCCGAGGTTCAGGATCTCCGAGAAGGTGTTCTCACCATCAACCTGGTTAAAGGCTACATCGCCTTCCGGATCAGCGTCCCACCCAAAGAAGTGGGGAATTTGTTTTAGAATGATGATGAGGCCAATGCCGGTCAGCATGCCCTTAATTACGGCCGAAGGAAAGTAATAGCCGATGACGCCCGCTTTGAGAACGCCAAATCCGATCTGGATGAAGCCACCTAAAACGACGGCTACCAGGAAGTTTTCAAAACCACCAAGCGTACCAATAGAAGTAAGTACAATGGCCGCCAAACCAGCAGCC
>CALIGP010000140.1 GCA_938021455.1 uncultured Lewinella sp.
GGGAATGTCTTTATGTTGATTCTCCAGGCTCATAGAACCCATTGACTCTGATATTGGCTTTTTCATTATCGCGACGACTTTACTAGGATAATGATACTGAAAAACAAGTAATTAGACCCTACTTACTCAACGAAAGCTTCTTCTTTTCAATCGCCACTTCCTCTTCCTGCTCCTCTCCTTTTTTTGGCCAGATATGGAACCCGCCCCGGCCAAACAGCTCTAATGACCAAGTACCATAGATGCCGTTGGTGTCTGCCCTACCATCATAGTAAACCGGATGGGAAGCATATTTTTTCACCATCTTCACGACCATAGAGGTGGTATCGTACTCTCCGCTCCAGCTAAAGCCGCCCACGTCGTCAGATCCGGATCCGCTTACTACACCCTTACTGAAATTAAGTTGAAAGGCCATGGGGTGTCGCTGAGCTGATGGCCCCGCGGAGTACAAGTAAAAGCCCTCCCAATCCCCGCTGGGGAAGTTGGGGTGCTGTTCGTTTAAATCCTTTTTAGAAGCCATCTGTAGTTCCTAGTGCAGGTAAGAAGCCCCGTTGATGTCAAGTATAGCACCTGTAGTAAACCTTGCTTCCGGACTGGAGAGGTATAGAATAGCGCGAGCGACTTCATCAACGGTCGCTACCCGGTTGAGTGGACTTTGTGCCTTAACCGCATCCCCAGCTTCCCCTTGGAGGTGCGGTCGGGCCATAGCCGTCTCAATAAAGCCAGGCGCTACACCATGAACGGTGATATTGTCTTCGCCGACGGCCTGGGCTAGTGATTGAGATAAGCTGTGTAGGCCCGCTTTAGCGGCTCCGTAGCCAACCTGCCCGGCTTCGCCCCGGTACGCTCCCCGACTACCAACGTTAACGATGGCTCCCCCACCCTGCTTACGCATTTGCTGTATGGCGGCAAAGGCTGCTGCTGCGGGACCGACGAGATTGGTACTGATCGTTGCGTGAAAGGTTTCCAGCCAACGGTCAAAGTCCATACTACCGTCAACGGGGTGCGGACGAAAAATACCGGCGTTATTCACTAAGACATCTAGCCGACCTAATTTTGAAACCGCACTATCTACAAGCCTTCTGGCGGCATGGGGATCGCTGATATTAGCTTGTAATAATGTATGTCCTGCGCCTTCCAGGCTGGCTAAAACTGCCTTTCCTCCCGCCACATCAACGTGGTAATGCACACATACCCGGGCCCCGGCTTTAGCGAAAATCCGAGCCGTAGCAGCTCCTACTCCCTTACTACTTCCAGTTACAAGCACCGTCTTATTACTAAAATCAACTGTTACCATAATGCAAATGTAACCGTCTCCTGTATACTTTTTCGGGTGCTGAAACGTATAAAGTCCGGTTACCCGGCTACACCGGACTAATTCTCCCCTCTTTGAATCTTCCCCATGAAATATCGCCTCCTTTTTTTGGCTTGTTGTTTGTTCTCCTTTCTGGCTCATGCCCAGACCGGAAAAATTAAAGCTGTGGACCGAGATACGCTCGAAGCGCGCCAGGCGCGCTTACTCGACCTATCCTACATTATGCACACCGACAGCACGGACGAATACCGCTTCCAGGCCTGTAAGCAACTTATCCAGGGCCTAGTGGAGGCGCTAAAGGTCCCTAACAGCTACAATTTCGACTTTTCCGGGTTGGAAGGAGTTGTGGTAAAAACTTCTCCAGATAACAGTTTTCGAATTTTCAGCTGGGAGCTCCACGTAACGGCTGATCAATATCGGCACTACGGTGCCATTCAGCTGAATGCTAAAGAACTCAAGCTGATCCCACTTCTGGACCGCGGAGATCAGTACCGGGAGAACCCAGAAAACAACATCGTTGGAGCTGACAATTGGTTAGGCTATGTGGTCTACAACCTGGTTAAGGGTGGAACCTACGACGGTAAGACCTATTATTTTCTCTTTGGTTACGACCGCTACGGAAAATGGCGTCGCCAGAAAATCATGGATGTATTGAGCTTTGACGAACAGGGTAAGGCACAGTTCGGGCTCCCCATATTCGTAAGCTATACGGGGGAAGGTTTGCTGTTACAAGATCGCGCCCGCATCATCCTGAACTACGGTGCGGAGGCAAGTGTGGCCCTACGCTATGAAGAAGCAATCGGCACTATAGTCTACGAAAACCTCATTCTTATGCCCGGCGGAAGTGGTGAAGGGCCTATCTACATGCCAGACGGTAGCTACCATGCACTTGAGCTAAAAGAAGACGGTCGATGGCACGAGGAAGAAAAAGTATATCAGCACACCTACGAGGAAGCCCCCCGACCCACTCCTAAGCAAGTAGAAAAAGTGAACATCATCGGGAAACCCGATGGTGGAGGCGGACAATAACTAAAAATCGCCAGGAAGGTCTTTTGACACAAAAAAAGCGGTCAGCGATCAATATTCAGAGCTCTTTTGCCTGAATGCTGATCGCTGACCGCTAAAATATTCTGGGAACCTGTAGAAGCTTGATGACCTCTACCGATTTAAGGAATAAACCCTATCCATTGGCCTACTACTTACTCGCAGCGTCCACTGGGAAAGAAACCATGAGGTCGTCCCACATAAAGCGTACTTCGTTACCGGACAATGTAAAGTCCATTCTTTCCGCTTTGCTACTGGCAGCAGTAGAGGTGCCGGAAACACGAGCAGCATCAGAAGAGTCTTCATAATCATAAGCTCCCCACTGGTCAGCTACTTTGTTGAAGATCACCGTCCACTCTTCCTTACTTGCCGGAAGCGTAAATAGTGAATAAGTGCCCGCAGCTAGCAGGGTACCTTCTGTGCCGACTTTTACGTCTTTACCGAAAGTGATGCGGGTAGCTTCGTTAGCACCAGTGCGCCATACTTTTTCGTAGGGAACCAAGTCTCCATATATGACCCGGTCATTAACGGCAGGGCTGCCGTAATTGATCGTAAGCGGAACGCCGGCGATCTCTCCGCTTAGTTCTTTACGGGGACTCTTGATTTTAGCGTCAATAACTTTGACTTCGTAGTTCTCGCCTTTCATCAATTCAGTAGCGGCTTCCGTCACATCTGCAACGGCGTTCTGTGCGGTGTTGGCGGCGTCTGTCGCGGTTTCAGCTACGGCATCTGTGATAGAATCGGCCGTGCTGCTGGTCGTTTCACAGGCTGAAAAGAGGAGAGCAATAAGGGCAATCAGTAAGGAAAATGGTTTCATCGTTTGTCGGTTGTTTTTCGCTATAACAGTTTAAAGGCAGAAAGGTCGACGGTAATTCCATTTTTTCAAAATAAGAAGCCATAAGTAGCTGGATGAGGGCATAAATCTTCCAATAAGGGCTTTATTAACACTTGCAATCCAGCAGAACAATATGGCGTTTAAGCGATATGGCCGAATGGTTCTCGGCCAACCATTTTTCTCTTTATCGACCTCCTTGTTCCAAACCCCTTCCGCTATGCTTCGCCCGCTTCTACTACTTGTCATTGGATTAATTTTCAACGCTTGCGCCACGACTCAATTCGTCAACCTGGCCCAGAAACCTCCCAAAGAAGGGACTGCTACTATTTACGTCCTCCGGCCTACCATCCTCGCCTCTGCCGTAAAAGTCGGCATTTATCAAGACGATAAACCCATCGGCAAATTAGGCCCCAAGAGCTACCTTTCCTGGGAAGTACCGGGCAACGGAGACGCCATTGAAATTATGAGCAGAACGGAGAACCGGAAGAGAGTAACCATCACCCCATTGGCCGGGGAAGTTTACTACCTCGAGCAAACCTTTGGCCTTGGCTTCACCATTGCTCGTAGTCAACTGACGCCCATCAATGCCACTGAGGGAGAAGAAATATTGGCTAGGTTGAATGAGCCTAAGGTAGCGATTGTGGAGTAAGCTGATTCATTTCCTT
>CALIGP010000141.1 GCA_938021455.1 uncultured Lewinella sp.
GATGACCATGTATCCTGGCAAAGAATAGGGTTTTAGCGATCAGCGGACAGCATTCAGGCAAAACAGCTCTGAATGCTGTCCGCTGATCGCTTTTTTATGCCAACCAAACTGGGTACAGGGGAGAAAATACAGGAAATGTTGGCCAAACTGTCGGGATGACTCATGTTTGAGCGTTCCGGCAGAGAGCTTCCGTTTGACCTACCACCTCCCAGGGCAAACGCATCAAAGCCGAATACACAAATAAGTAGTTGACTTTAGCTCCAAACGAACGTAGTGAGCTATCACTTGCGGTAGTAAATCAAGAACCCCGAAGGGCTCAGCGAAGCTAATCAAATATCGAGAGCAAGAAGTACTGCGAAGCAAATCGCCAATCGCCCATCAATAACGTAGCAAACGAGGCCTTTTGCGTTAGCATCACGTAAATGAAGATTGCACGAACCAGGCTCGTTTTTTAGTCATTGATTCCAGTTTCAGTCCTTGAGATAGTCTCTCCTCCCTCTCCTCAACTCCTCCAACTCCTTTGGAAAACTATTTCATGGCCCGGAGCCCATGAGCATAGCCCTGAATGGGTACGGTGGTCAGCTGTTTTACAGCTCGTTTTTGGTACATTTTTTCCGGAGGAGAGGGAGGAGAAAAGGAGCAGGAGGAGAGACGTTCAATTTTCCAATAAGCTCATTACTACTCCTTGAAATCTAAGCTCCGAACCCATTGTACCAATCCTTAGCAATTCGTGAACGCATAGGGCTGGAATTCCATCTCTCGTAAGTTAGGGCTTACTCCGTGTTTTCGTTGGTTAAGGTTTTATACACTACCTCCCCTACATCGCTCTCGGAGGCTATCGGCCACCTGTACGTTAGCTTCCGTACTAACCCGTGCTCTCTGCTCGCCCACGCTCTGCGTTACCCTGCTCTTTTATCCCCCTCCCCTTTGGGGACCGAGGCGGTAGCCGAGGGTAGGGGCCATTGCACCCGCGCCCCGTCGCCCAAAATCCATATATTGAGCCACCCAAACCACACATACCATGAGATTGTTAGCTATTCTTCTTACCCTGGCTTGTTTTTCCTTCGATTTGCAAGCACAGCAAGAAGACCTGTATTCCTCCCTTGAGTTTAGAAATGTCGGCCCGTTTCGTGGCGGACGATCAAGTACGGTAACCGGTGTTCCGGGTAAACCGATGCTCTACTACTTTGGTAGTTCTGGCGGTGGCGTCTGGAAAACGAAGGACGGTGGGCAGACCTGGACCAACATCTCCGATGGCTTCTTTGGTGGCTCCATCGGTGCCGTGGCCGTAAGCGAAAGCAACAACAATGTAATCTACGCTGGCGGCGGAGAGAAGACCGTACGCGGAAACGTTAGCTACGGCTACGGTGTCTGGAAGACCATTGACGGCGGTAAAAGCTGGGAACAGATGGGGCTGAAGGACAGCCGCCACATCTCCCGTATCCGGATTGATAAAACGAACCCGGATATCGTCTACGCCGCCGTGATGGGCGATCTGTTTAAAGACAGCCAGGAACGCGGCGTCTACAAATCTATTGACGGTGGCAAGAACTGGAAACGAGTCCTCTTCGCCAACGCCGGTGCCGGTGCCGTAGACCTTAGCATCGACCCCGGTAATCCGCGCGTCATGTTTGCCTCCACCTGGAAGATTCGTCGGACGCCCTACAGCCTCGAAAGCGGCGGCGAAGGCTCCGCCCTCTGGCGTTCCACCGATGCCGGGGAGACCTGGACCAACATCAGTGAAAACAAGGGACTACCTAAAGGCCTTTGGGGCATCAACGCCGTGAGCGTTAGCCCCGTGGACGGTAACCGCGTCTACGCCCTGATCGAAAATGATAAGGGAGGCGTCTACGTCTCCAACGACGGTGGCGACACCTGGAGCGCCCGCTCGGACAGCCGCGCGCTGCGCCAGCGCGCCTGGTACTATACACGGATTTACGCGGACCCGCAGGATATCGACGGTGTCTACGTCGTCAATGTAAGCTACCATCACAGTACCGACGGCGGCCGCAAGTTCGAATCGAATAACGCTCCCCACGGCGACCACCATGATCTGTGGATCGCTCCAGAAGACAATGAACGGATGATCATCGGCGATGATGGCGGCGCGCAGGTGAGTTTCGATCAGGGGGAGAACTTCTCGACTTATCACAATCAACCCACCAGCCAGTTTTACCGGGTGACAACTGATAATGCCTTCCCGTACCGAATCTACGGTGCGCAGCAGGACAACTCTACCGTTCGCATCCGTCACCGCACCGACGGAGGTACCATTGGAGAATCTGATTGGGATCGAACGGCCGGCGGTGAATCTGCCCACATCGCGCCGGACCCTAAAAACCCGGACATTGTTTACGGCGGTAGCTACGGTGGTTTCCTGACGCGCTTTGACCATGAAACTAATCAAGTGCGCGCCATCAACGTCTGGCCAGATAACCCGATGGGATACGGTGCCGAAGGCATGAAGTATCGCTTCCAGTGGAACTTCCCGATTTTCTTTAGCCCCAATGATGATAAAATGCTCTACCCGACGAGTCAGCACGTCCATCGTAGCATGGATGAAGGGGAAACCTGGGAGATCATCAGCCCCGACCTGACGCGTAACGAGGCCGACAAGCTCGTTTCCTCCGGTGGGCCGATCACGAAGGATAACACGGGCGTGGAATACTACGCGACCATCTTCGCCGCCTGCGAAAGTCATAAAGAGAAAGGCCTCCTCTGGGCGGCTTCTGACGATGGACTCGTCCACGTCTCCAAAGACAACGGCGGCAACTGGGACAACGTAACTCCCAAGGGAGCGCCCAAGTACATCATGTGGAACTCCGTAGAGGTGGATAACGCCACGACGGGCGGTCTCTTTATCGCTGGCACGAGCTATAAAACCGGCGATTACACCCCCTACCTCTACCACACCAAAGACTACGGTAAGACCTGGAACCGGATTGATTCCGGCATTCCGCGCGATCACTTTACGCGGGTCGTTCGCCAGTACCCCGGCGCGCCGAACATTCTCTTTGCGGGCACAGAATCGGGCCTTTACCTCAGCTTCGACACGGGGAAAAGCTGGCGTCCCTTCCAGCAGAATGTGCCAATGGTGCCGATTACGGACATTACCATTAAAGACGATAATCTCATCCTCGCCACCCAGGGGCGTAGCTTCTGGATCCTGGATGACCTGACCGTTCTTAAGCAGCAGGAGCAGGTCAGCACCGGTGACGGGTATTACCTCTATGGCCCGGCCGATGCCTGGCGCATGGGCGGCAGTAGCCGCGAAAGCCGGACAGCGGGAAAGAACCATCCCGGTGGCGTGAACTTCCACATCTGGATGAGTGAATCAGCAGCGAACGACACCTTGCCCATTACGCTTACCGTTGGGGACGCCGAAGGCAACGTCATCCGCAGCTGGAGCACGGACGATGAAGACAATAAACTGGAATTGAAGGCTGGCGGACAAACCGTTAATTGGGACCTCTCTTACCCGGATGGCGTGAAGGTGCCCGGCATGGTCCTCTGGTGGGCGGGCTCCGGCGGACCGATGGCCCTGCCGGGGAAATACGTCGTGAGTATGGACTACGGACCCACCGGCCAGGCGCACGAATTCATGGTAAAAGCCGATCCGCGCGTTACGGCTAGCGATGCAGATCGAAAGGCACAGTTCACCTTCATGAAAGAAGTACAGGACAAGACTTCCGAAGCGCACCAGACGATCCTTGATTTACGGGGTGTCCGGGATCAGATCAAGACTTTCCAGGGGCGCTTACCGCAGGATGCAGACGAAGCCTTAAAGGAGCAAGGGAAGCTGATCATCGACGGACTCACTAAAGTCGAAGAAGCCCTCTATCAAACCAAGAACCGCAGCCGTCAGGACCCGCTCAACTATCCCATCCGCCTGACGAACAAGCTGGCCCACCTGAACAGTCTCACCGGTATCGGCACCTACAAGCCAACCGCTGCGGCCTACGCCGTTAAGGCGGAGATCACCGAGGCCATCGATAAAGAATTGGAAAGCTACCGCCGCATTCTCGCCGAAGAAGTACCGAAATACAACAAGATGATCCTGGAGCAAGGGGTCAAAGTTATTTCGGTGCCGGAGGCGAAGAAGGATGCACGGAAGTAAGCCCAGAGTCTCTGGTTGAGCCCCCTCGCTCCGAAAGTTGTCTGCGAAGCAGACTGCTGCTATTTTGTTGGTTCTGTGCTTGCTAGCAATCGGCTGAAGCCGATGCTACAGTAGCCGCGGCTCGCCGCTGACTAGCAGAGTATAGCGTTCAACCCAAGCCTTTTGGGGCCTTACCAATTTAACTCCACCAACGGCAACTCAAAGCCTGGTAAAACCTCTTCGCTACTGATCTGGTACAGTGTAATCTAAGTATATTCGTAAAAACGCCCCCTCCCCATGAAAACAAGTACCATCGGCATGATTGTAATGCTTATTGCCATTGGCATCATCGGTTTCCAGATTGGTGCCACGGCCAAATACCAGGATAATCGCTATGCTTCCCTGTTGCCCGTGGGCATTGCTGTCCTGATGGTAGGGATGTTACTGGTCTTTCGGGAGGCCGGTAAGGGAAAGAATAAGTCAGAAGAGTAGGTGCTTAATAAAACCTAGCCATGCCCCCTTTTAACTACCCCGGCACCTCGGAATTCAGCCACCAATTTGCCGCCTTCGCCGGGCTGCAAAGCCGTGGCGGTGCTTATACCTCTCTCGATTCTTCTTCCCTCAGTGACGGTACGGTTAACGTAGAAGTCGAGGGCGAATCCGACGCTGAAGACTTCATTACGCCAGAGCAGTTGGCCGCCTTGCAGTACCTGACGGATCATCCTGATCAAATTCGGGCGGCTCTTTTCGCGGCCCTTGCGGACGAGTATCCTAAGCTTAAAGAGATGTATGGTCTCGATCCGGATGACCCAGAAATGTTGGAGTGGTTTCCTGAAGTAAGGGAACCAAAGGACTTTGCCCGCGTCTTTGGCGTAGGAAACCTCTTCGTCTTGGACGAACGCTATGAAGGGGTAGCTTACTTAGGCCTTGAATGCGGTTGTACCTGGGATGATGAACACGGCCTGGGTATCGTTTTACACCGTGATCGAGTCATTGAAGTCGGTCAGGCGGATATCGCCTTTAGCTCCTGGCCCGCTCGTAGGGACCTTGAGCAGCTAAGTGGGGTAGGGGAAGGTCAGCCCTCTATCGTTGCGATGGAGGAGAATGTCGAGAATCTCACCGAATTTCTTCAGGATGCCGCAGCGCTGCAGTCTGCCGCCCGGGAAAAGCTCGAAGAGGTCAAGCGCGGTAAACGCTGGTGGGAATTTTGGAAGTAAATCTGGATGGCAAAAGTCACGCTTACTCATCTGCCCATCCTTTTGTTAACGGTACTATTTTAACTTACTGGTCGCTGTTCCTACCCCGAACAAGTGTGAGGGTGAGCGATGTATGGAGCAAGTTCGAATCGCCGATACTTTTATAGCGTTTTTAGAATTGAAGTAGCGAATATTTGAAGCTATATTTATTTTGTATACATTTTTAATATGTAAAATATTGGTAATACTGAAATAAAATTCTGTTTAAGGAAGAGTTTTAGTGCAGGATAGTACAGGACACACCCTTTCTATTAACGAAATAAATTGCCATTGAATAGAACTGAAAAAGGACTTTTCCTGAAAGGAAAGCCTTAGGATTTAAAACCTAGATCATGGCAAAATTGAAACGAAACGATAATAAAGTAAGTCTCGTCCGGTACCGGAATTCGAGCACGGTTGCGCTAACTATCCTGCTGTTTTTCTGCTTAGCGAGCTCTTCGCTCTTCGGACAGACAAAGACAATTACCGGAGCGGTAGTAGATTCAGATGGTATAGAGTTGATTGGTGTAAACATCCTACAAAAAGGAACCAGCAACGGTACCGTTACTGATTTTGACGGTAATTATTCACTTACCCTTATTGAAGGGGAGCGAGTCCTCACCTATTCTTATACCGGCTACGAATCGATAACTGAAGACGTAGGAAGTCGTAGCGAAATTGATATCATACTAACTTCCGGCGCTACTCTGGATGAAGTCGTAGTTGTTGGTTACGGCCGCCAGAAAAAATCAGATTTAACGGGGGCCGTAGCCAGCGTTAAAGTGGAAGATTTAGAGGGCATTCCTACTTCAAGAGTGGACCAAATCCTACAGGGAAGATCCGCTGGTGTCCAGATAACGAACGTTAGTGGAGCACCTGGTGCGGGAACGGTAATTCGTGTAAGAGGCGGAAATTCAATTGAAGGAAATAACGAGCCACTGTGGGTAATTGATGGGATCATCGTTGGGCAAAATTATAATCTGAATAACCTTAACCCTAATGATATAGCCTCGATTGAAGTTCTTAAGGATGCTTCTTCTGTTGCTATTTACGGTAGTAGGGGGGCCAACGGTGTCATACTGGTGACGACCAAGTTAGGGACTAAAATAGCGGGTGGTAAGCCAGTCGTTTCTGTTGGCCTTAGTTCTGGTATTCAATCGGCATTGGGCCGTCCTGCTTTGCTGAATGGTGTACAACACGCTGAGTACGCCAACGAAGATGCAAGATTCAGAAATACTTCAGAGCCTTTTCCGGACATTGGCAGCGTCACGAATACGGATTGGTTTGACATCATCATGCGAGATGCAGCTATGTACAGTGCAGATGTTTCTGTTGCTGGTAGTAGTGAAAATGGTGATGTAAATTACTACGTTTCCGGTAACTACTTTGATCAAGATGGCATCGTAGAAACGACGGGGATTCAAAAGTTTATACTCCGATCTAACTTAGACATTAAGCTGTCTGAGAAAGTAAAAGCCGGGGTTCGACTTAACTTTTCGCAATTCGATACGGACAATGGTGTGGTAGGTTATGGTAATGTTTTCAATCTGGGGCAAATACCCGGCCGGGATGCTGATGGAAACTTTACCCAGCAAGACCCGATTAGTGGAGGACCTTACGTAAACGCATTGGCTAATTCACAGCTTAACATTAACGAATCCCAAACGAATAACTTTTTGGGGACGGTGTTCCTGGAGTACAGTCCGTTGAAGAATCTGATTATTCGTTCTACGTTTAATCCTGAAATAAATAATGTAAAACGAAACCGGTTTAACTCCCCTCAGCGACCAGACTATCAGTTTGTAGGAAACTTTGGTGACGCCAGTGTAAACACGGTTAGTAGCATAGGGTGGAATAATGAGAATACTATTCAGTACTCACCAGACATTGGAGAAAGCCAATCACTTACCTTATTGGGAGGTATGTCTGCCCAAAAGTTTACCCTGGAATCCAGTTCGGCTCAAGCCTTCGGGATCACAAGTGACGCAACGACATTCAATAATTTAGCCCTTGGATCTGATCCAACCAGAAATACGATAGGGTCGGGCTATGACGCTTTCCAAATCGTCTCTTTCTTCGGCCGGGTAAATTATTCACTAAAGAATAAGTATTTGTTTACCCTCGTAGGAAGAGCGGATGGATCATCCCGTTTTGCAGAGGGCAATAAGTACAATTTCTTCCCATCGGTGGCAGTAGCCTGGAAACTTTCCGAGGAACAGTTCATCGCTGATATGGGCCTGTTTGATGAGCTAAAACTTAGAGCGAGTTACGGTCGGTCAGGAAGTCAGGCTATTGGTTCTTTCCGAACTTTGGCAATCATTACGGATGCTTCAACAAGCTATAATGGAGTGTTGGCCTCTGGCGCGACTTTGGGTAGACCGGCAAATGAGCAACTAAAATGGGAAACCACTAATCAACTTGATATTGCGCTGGAAGCTTCTTTTTTAAATGGCCGAATTTTTACCGAACTCAACTACTATAAGAAGAACACTTTTGACCTTTTGCTTAATGTACGCTTACCCAGACAGACGGGCTTTGAAAGCCGACTGCAGAACCTAGGGGAAGTACAGAATAAAGGACTGGAATTACTGGTGAACACCGTGAATGTTTCAAAGGCTTCTTTCAAGTGGTCTACGATGCTTACACTTTCGGGTAATCGGAATAAAGTGCTCGACTTAGGCGGCGTTGATTTTATTAACATCGTAAGCCCCAATGCTCAGTCTGGGCCTGGAGGTCGATTAATTGTTGGACAGCCAGCTCCTGTCTTCGTAGGGGTGGATTACTTAGGAACTTGGAAAACTCAGGAGGAAATTGATGCCTCTGGTCAGCAAAACCAGGATGTCGGCGGAGCACGTTTTGATGACCCTAATGGAGACGGAATTATTACCGAAGATGATTTTTATGTGCTGGGCAATCCACAGCCTGATTTTATCTACGGACTGCAGAACACCTTTAAGTTTAATAATCTTGAGTTCTCTTTCTTTATTCAGGGTACACAAGGAAATGAAGTTTCTAATTCAAGAACGGTAACTCACTTTTTCGGTAGACCAGGTGCTCCGAAATACGAGGAAACGCTCAATAGATGGACGCCGGATAACCCTACTTCAGACATTCCAAGAGCAGGAGCAATGGAGGCCTTGGGTGAGATTCCTAATAATTCTGAATTCATCGAAGATGGCTCTCACCTTCGTCTGAAGTCGGTAAGGTTAGGCTATGATTTGCCAGTTGACAAATGGGGCCTTGGCAGTGTCAGAAGTCTTAATGTTTATGTCGTTGGTAGTAACCTCTTGCTATTGTCTGATTTTAGATTGCTTGATCCTGAAACTAGTCAGTTTGGTAACGGAAATGTTACCCAAGGATTTGCTAGTGGTCAGTTCCCCAATCCAAGAATAGTAACATTTGGGTTAAACGCATCTTTCTAATTGGTAGACTTTCCTGAGTCTAATAAAAAATAAAAAAACGATGAAAAATAGTTTTTATCTAGCGATACTGCTCTTGTTTGTAGGCTTTACAAGTTGCAAGGATTTTCTGCAAGAAGACCCCCGAGATATCATTTCCCCAACGAATTTTTTCAACTCTGAATCTGATGCCAGAGCGGCAGTCACAGGAGTTTACGCTATTCTTAAAAATAATGCCATTTATGGTCAAGTAGGTCTTGATGCCTGGTATGAGAATGGCGCCGATGTGGTAGGCCCTAACAGAGGTTGGGGAATTATTGCTTCCATTTGCGGCTATACCATGAATGAAGGAAACGCTGGCGATATTCAGCAGTTGATGGGCATTGCCCAGACTTGGAAAGACCTTAACAAAATTGTCCTCAATACAAACGTTATTCTAGATAACGTTCAGAATAACGAGAACATCCCGCTTGCTGCAAGAGACGAGATTGTTGGGGAAGCACTATTTCTGCGCTCTCTGGCTTTCTACCACTTGACCAACCTGTGGGGTGATGTCCCCTATTACCGGGAGAACCTATCAATTGATGAAATTGGTAGTTTAGGCCGGACCGATAAAGATCAAATTCGGGACGAAATTTTGGTAGATCTGCAGGAAGCACAAAACCTGATGCTTGATGTCATTCCTGCCAACGAAAATGGTAAGGCCTCTAAGTGGGTAGCTGCTATGGTGATGGCGAAGATTTATCTGACACAGGAAAATTGGCAAGCAGCGAAAGACAAATCATTAGAGATTATTAATGATTCCCCTTACGAGATGCTGGCTGATTACGGAGAGGTGTTTAGCCCGTCCAACGAGTATAATTCAGAAATTATCTGGGAGTTGGACTTTGCCAGAGATATTACCTCAGTATTAGACGAGCCCTTCGCGGGGAGAGCTTTTGCTGGAAACGCAAACTGGCGGGCAAGTATCTTTAGCCCCAGACTGAGAGACGAGCCTCTGAATAGTGACGAAAGAGGAATGCTGAGAGACATTCTTACTAGTCGGGGCGAAGCAATGAATGGCACCGGCCTTCAAATTCCACTACCAGATTTGGTAAATAAATTCCCGGTTAATGATTTAAGGAGGCCGCATAACATAATTACTAACTTCCAAGGGGTCGAGTTGAAGTTTCCCTACATGCCAAAACTCTGGAACCTTGATATTGCAACCTCTCCTCGATTTAATCATAGTGACAACAGAATTGTGTTCCGCTTATCTGATGTGTATTTGATGGCCGCTGAAGCTGAAAACGAATTGAATGGCCCCGCGAATGCATATCAATACATCAACGAAGTAAGGAAGAGGGCCTATGCTACCCAGGCAGAATGGGAACTAACCGGACTAAACCAGGCAGAATTCACAGACGCCCTTCGTGATGAGCGGAAATGGGAGCTGGCAGGCGAAGGACACCGAAGAATGGACCTAATTCGTTGGGGTATCTTACTGGACGTTGTAAGATCTACTGAATATCGGGTGTATGATCCTGCCGCAAATATTCAGCCCTTCCATGTCTTATTACCCATCCCAACGGAAGAACTGAATTTGAACCCCGCACTACTGGAATCTGACCCAACAAATAATGGGTATCGATAGCCGATCAATCGGAATGATTTGACCTGAGCAAATCGTTTTCTTTTGGTAATAACTAAAAGGAGTAAGAAAAAACGGTCGCTTCGTCTTTGCCTACTTGTTGGTAGGAGGCAAAGATGAAGCGACCGTTTTGCTTCCTGCCTAATGACACATTTTTAAATTTAAATGGAAAATAATGAAGCTATTAGCTTATCTGGTATTAGGGGTAATTTCCACCTGCTCTACAAAGGCACTGCCTGAAATAAAGCCTCCTCCTGGCCGAATTGCTATTGTGGCAGATGGGAATTCACCAGATCCCGATGATTTGGGAGCTACCGCCGTATCCATCGCTTTACTGCGTGCTACTGGTTTGGAAGGGCGATTAGTTCATTATTCGCATAGCTGCGACTTGGTCAGAGGCGCAAGAATTCCAGAACGTGCTGAGAGAGAGCGCCATGCCCTTATGCAATCAGCCTGTGACGTGACGGCCAGGCGGTGGGGTGGTTTCGATCCGTTTCATTTCTATGACGCCA
>CALIGP010000142.1 GCA_938021455.1 uncultured Lewinella sp.
AAATGAATTAAGACTTCAAGCCGGAGCATTAATGACTCTTCATCGTTAGGAGCATAAATACTCAACTTCTCCAATGCAGCTAATGCCTCGTCCTCTTCCAGGTTAATTTTATGAATTAAGGCTTTCCACTTATAAAACTCAGGCGTAAAATTATGCTGAGAAA
Organism: uncultured Lewinella sp.; assembly: GCA_938021455.1. Taxonomy (GTDB): domain Bacteria; phylum Bacteroidota; class Bacteroidia; order Chitinophagales; family Saprospiraceae; genus Neolewinella. The sequence goes on from CALIGP010000142.1 coordinate 164, forward strand.
TGGCGAGATCTGCGGCCTCCAGTGTTCGGTCAAAGTCGTGTTTATTGAAGTAATGAACCAGTAATTCATCAAATTCTTCTGCTGACAGGAAAAGGGAATTTCCGGGCTCTTTTCTTTTTTCGAAGCGGCTAACCAGTGCCTTCAAGGCAAGGTCTCGCTGGTCATTTCTTTTATTACTCATAAGGGCTGAGAGTGGCTTCGGCATAGCCTCCCGGGCCATTGGCTGAAACTCTTGCTAAACATACGATATGAAGCCTATAAAAGTTGCCCTTCTAAATAAACTTTTTGTATTATTCTAAAATTTAAGAAACTTTTAGCTACGTTTGGGCAACTACTACTCAACCCGTCGGCCAACGGGAGCTCTCCTTAGTTTCGTTTTATATGACGTCCCATTCTTTCCCATAGAGTTTCCCGAAAAGCCCGCTCTGCTAGTTCCAACTTCAATACTTTTTTTGCGGAAAGTATTTCCAGGTACTTGTTTTCTGCTTCCATGTTTAAATCGGCGAGCCGCTTACGCTTCTGTTGTAACTTCACGATAGCGGCTTTGGCCTCTGCTTCCGTCATGGTTGAGACTCCACGATCCGGAGAAGGCGACCTCCGTCCACGAATCCCCTCTCTTTTAGTTTTCTCCAGTTGTTCCTGATAGCTCCAGAAAACGGGAAAAAAGGCCGCTACTTCTGCTTTATTCAGTTCTAACTGCTCGGCAATAAAAGCCTGGCGAGCCAGGCGAATTCTTTCGTGGCGCTTTCCTCTCATATCATCACGTGCCTGCCCGCCGGGTTGGGCGGAAGCGATGGAGCTCAGGCTCATAAAGAAAAGTAATAGCAAATACTTCCACATAGCTTACTAATTTAGGGGAGCTTCTGCGTACAGCTCAGATTCAAAGTCATATAATTGGTCATCGATGTAAGCATCGATATCTTCCGCCGTCAGCTGATCGAGTAGTTCCTCGCTGTTCAACGGTTCGGCTGCCATGGCATCGGCACTCGTGTCTCCTGCTGGACTAAAAACCCAGACTCCGATCAATAGAAGTATTGCGGCAGCAACAGCTAGCAGTTGTCGAAAAGGGAGTTTTCTTACAACAGTGCTTCGTTGACCTTCCTCTAAACTGGCTTTGGCCAGAGCCTCAAAATAAGCGGGCTCCGGGCTCTTCAGGCCGTCACTCCTACCTTTAAGACTCCGTAGTATTTCGGGCAATTCCCGCATTTCCTTATTGGACATACGCTTTCAATTTTTCTTCTACTTTTTTTACGGCCAGATGGTAACTGGCCTTCAAGGCTCCTTCGGAGGTTCCCGTAATTTCGCTGATCTCCCGGTAAGGGAGATCGTCAAAGTACCGGAACACGAAGACCGCTCGTTGCTTATCTGGCAAGGTTGCCATGGCACGCTGTAATTCTAATTGAGCTGCATCACCATCGAAATAGGGATCTGCACTCAATTGTCGCTGCGCCATCTCCTGATGACCTTCACTTAAAAATCTCTGACCTCTCCGTTGCCGGCTACGCAGCCAGCTGAGGGCTTCGTTCGTCGCAATACGGTATAACCAGGTGGACAGTTTGCTGTCTCCCCGAAACTTATCCAAGTTACGAAAAGCCTTTACGAAGGTGTTCTGTAGAACGTCATCTACATCAGCAGACGATTGCAACATCCGCAGTAAATGCCGATGTAACATCGGTCCATATGCCTTTACCATTTGGCTAAAAGCTGAAGCCCGGCTGCGTGTATCTTGCAGCTGTGACAACATTTTTTTCTCCTCTGGCAGATCAGGCAAAGTTATCCGTTTAGTCTGTTTCAACTATAGGACACCGATCATCCTTGATGGTTTAATCCACTCCTTAGCGAAAAACAAAAAGAGCCAAGAATTCATCCGGACTGATTTCCTCGTCTAATACCATGGCCGGTGCACATACCGTTATTCTCGGTGTTACTCTATTTGTATCAACCCATAGCCAAGAACTCATGCAACGATTTATCTTACTCCTCCTTCTTTGCAGCTTCGTCACCGAACTAAGTGCCCAGGATCTCTTTACGGTGCGCGTAGGTATTTTCCGGGACGTCAAAGCCAGCGACTTTAAGAACCTCAAGTCATTAGGCTTCGTCTATGGCACTACCGGACAGGATAATACTACCGAAGTTTTCGTGGGCCACTACAACGATCAGGCGAAGGCCACCGGTATCGCCAGTAATCTAGTACAACAGGGCTTCCGGAATGCCCAGGCTTTTACGCTACCAACCGGTACGGGGCAACAAGTTACCGTCGTTCAGTTGAGTTTGCACTCCGGCGACCGAGCCATTGACTGGGCGGGGCTGGAAAGAGCGGGTCAGCTATATGTAGAATCCGTAGACGGACTGTCAAAAATAGTGACCGGTATCTACCCCGATGGCCCCACGGCACTGAAGTTCCTTTCCACCATTCGGGAGCTAGGATATCAGGATGCTTTCGTTAAGCGCATCAATAATGTTCGGCTAATTCCTGTTTCTACTTTCGAAACGGGTATTAAAAAGCCATTGATTCCCATTAACCTTCAGAATGCGCCTCCAGCGGCAACGCCCACTCCTACACCTCAGCAAACGAGCCCTACTGCCAATACCGATAATGTGCCAGCGGCAACCCCCGTTGTTTACGGCTCCACTGCTGAATCACGCTCCCCTGCACCTGCGGCCGCGCCTGCTACTTTTAATACTACAGTACCTCCTCCTCCCTCCCTTCCAGCTTCCGCTATCGCTGCTGGCCTGCCAGCCATCGACGGAAAAACAAAGCGACATAGCGCTGCGGAGTTACAACGACTTCTTAAGGAGAAGGGATACTACGAAGCAAGCATCGATGGCTTTTACGGCCCCGGCACTACAGCCGCCTATCGGCTCGCTTGGGACAATATGCCGGAGGTACGGAAATACCGCCTCCTTTCCAGCCTCGGTGATGTTTCAGCTGATGCGGTGGGAAACTGGCCAGAAATTACCGTTCTGCTCGCCGTTGCGCAAGACATTGCCGCAGGAACAGCAAACGCATCACGTGAACAGCAGATGGGCCAACAACGCGCGGTACTATTCAATTCACGGGCAGCATTATCTCCAGCCGCAGCTACTCGTGCACGCGCCTGGGCAACAACCTTATGGTCAAACCTTGAAGACTGGGCTACGGAAGACCCCATGCACGCCAAAATTTTCGGCGCCTTCCGAATGGGTTATCATCAGTCTCAGGTTCGCCTTGAAGATCACTACATGGACGCAGGCATGAACGCAACTGATGCACGTGATCACGCTACGGCAATGCTGCAAAATCTGATCGGTGCTCAATTGGACAGGTTCCTGTAGCTCTCCTTTTAACCCCTAGCGAAGGTCTTTTAGACTAAAAACATGAGTCATCCCGGAGTTTGGGCAATATTTCCTGTATTTTCTCCCCTGTACCCAGTTTGGTTGG
>CALIGP010000143.1 GCA_938021455.1 uncultured Lewinella sp.
CACTTTGAGCCCATCATTGCACCTGCGCGCCGGCGCGCCGCCTATCGCATTGATAATAATGAGATGTACATCGAGATGACGCGGGGGCGCTCTGACATTTACGATATCCTGACGCACCTCACTTTCCTCTACGCCGAGGCCAATAAGATTTACCAGAACAGCCTAGACAGCAAAGAGCGTCCCAAACGGGAATGGGGGCTGTTAGAAGACATCGTACTGAATAAAAAGAAAAGTAGCTCCGCCAAAATGGAGACGGCCTACACTTACCTCAGCACACTGCTGGGCCGAACTTATGACGAGGTCGTCAACGCCTGCGAGCGTTTCGCTGCCGTCGATGAGGTAAATTCACTCTTCCACATCACCTACTGGCTGGGGCGCCTGGCCAAGGAAGAAGCCGAGCATGATCATGACCGGGAGATCTCCTTCAGCAGTACCCTCCGGGAGAATACCGGACACCACTACTACGGTGAGCAATGGGCCCTCAATATTAAGGCTGCACTGCTTAAGCATAAGCTGATCGAACGGCCCATCCACATTATCAGCGCCAACTTACACAGCGTAGCGAACAGCCTCTTCGGTGCCGCAGCACTATCCCCAAAACTAAAAAAGCACAAAGGCCTCTTTGAATTCGCCAGAGCCATGAGCCAGTCGGAGTTTAAGCATCTACGCCCAGAAGTGTTCAAGGTTGCCCGGGAAAACGGATTAATCGACGTAGCAGACCAAAGTGGCACCAACCTGGGGGTTCAACTCTTTGACACGGCAGCTTTTGACCCGAAGGTGGTCGCTCCAGAGCTCAACTTCAGCCCCGCGAAAAACCCGGACCAGGCGCCCGTCTTACTCGTGATGGACTACCCCTTCGGCGAACAGGCCTACGAAGCGATGGACGAACTCCTGCGCCCCTACCACGAGCTCACCACCGGCAGGGTCTACGACATGCCCGTTGAAAGCATCAGCGTGATGGGTAAAGCCGGAATTCTGGAAGGGAAGAAGGGAGACATTATGGTGCCGGATGCACACATCTTTGAAGGTACGGCGGACAACTACCCCTTCAAAAACGACTTTGAGGTCGAAGACTTTACCGGCGAAGGCCTCGACGTTTACGCCGGCCCCATGGTCACCGTTTTGGGTACCAGCTTGCAGAATATTCCGATCCTGGACTACTTCCTCACCAGCAGCTGGAAAGCCGCTGGCCTGGAAATGGAAGGTGCTCACTATCAAAAAGCCATTCAGGCCGCTACGCATATTCGTAAGTCTGTCAATCCCGATCTAAAGCTCCGCTACGCCTACTACGCCAGTGATAATCCGCTGGTAACCGGTCATACGCTCGCCTCCGGCTCGCTGGGCGTTGATGGCGTAAAACCGGTGTATTTGATTACGGTACGGATCTTGGAAGGGATTCTCGCTTAGTAGGGTGGTATGGTAGTAGTAATAGTATGATAGGCTACCGCTAGGGGTAACTTCTCGATGAGAACACTTGTGCTTATACACCGATCTGATGGCAGTAACCTCCAACATGAGGAGCTACTACCAATCTATCATACTATCTCGTACTATCATACTACAAATAAACCCACCGCTCCTCCGCATCACTCTTCAGGATAGCGTCACAGATCACAAGCTCCCGCAGGCCATCTTCGAAGTTGGCGTAGAGGGTGTGCGCGTCATCGGCGGCATCGCCGGCGAGGATGGCATCGTAGAAGGCCCGGAAGCATTGCTTAAAGGTATCGGGGAAGCCCTCGTTGTGGCCGCCAGGGTAGTTCACGAAAGGAGCTGGCAGCCCCTGTAGCAAGGCCGGATCTTTCAGCAGGAATTCGCTGGGCTTATCCCGCCGACCGATGAGCAGTTCGTTGGGTCGTTCACTGTTGAATTCGTAGGCTGCGTCAGAGGTAGCAATGTCGTAGGTCAGGCGGTTTTTGTGTCCGGCGCTTACCTGGGTAACGAAGAGTTGGCCCTTAGCACCTCCCTTAAATTTCAGGAGAATGCTGGCGCAGTCGTCCGTTGTAATATCGATGGTTTCCAGGTCTTCGTCTTTGAGCACATCGTTGTTGAACGAGCTCACCTCTCCCTTCGGCCGGCGACGGGTTTTATGCACTGTCGTTAGATCCGCTAGAATGGCTTCTACTTCGAGCCCCGTGGTGAAGTGGACCAAATCCAGCCAGTGGGTACCGATGTCGGACACGGCGCGTAGGGCGCCGCCCTGATCAGCCAGTACGCGCCAGTTATAGTCCGTATCGTAGAGCAACCAATCCTGTTGGTACCCGCCTACGACAGAGAAAATTTTCGCGTCGCCTTCGTCCAGTCGCTTTTTCACCTCCAGGTTCATGGGGTAGAAGCGAAGGTTGTAGTTAACACCTGCCTTCAGGCCGCTCTTCTTGGCCAGTTCCACCAGTTCAATGCCCTGCTCAGAAGTCATCGCCAGTGGCTTTTCGCACATGACGTGCTTTCCGGCGGCGAGTACCTGCTTCACCATCGGGTAGTGCAGAACGTTGGGTACAGCGAGATGAATGACGTTGAGATCATCGTCGGTAAGCATCTCCTCAAAACTAGCGTAGGCGTGCTCCAGGTTGAGCTGTTGGCGGGCCTCTTCAGCCAACTCAAGGGTTGCGCTGGAGATTCCCTTAACCCGGACGCCCAAACGGCGGAGGCCTTCTACGTGAACGGGGCCGATGAATCCGGTTCCGGCAACGCCGGCAGTAATCGTACTGTACATATTTTCTACTTAATGGGTGGTGGCTCGGGCGGAAGGGCAAGCTAGGAAAAAATAGAGAACAGGAGAGAATTATTGATTTAGGGAATTACAACAACAAAGCGTCCCCTCACCCTTTCCCTCTGCGTCCTCTCCCCCTTCCGCGTCCCTCTGCGTGAGACAACCATCCACTGCGCAGCAGCCCCTATCCCTTCCGATTCCGTCTCCACCGCCGAAAGCCCCAAAATGCTACTCCACCAATCAGTAAC
>CALIGP010000144.1 GCA_938021455.1 uncultured Lewinella sp.
CTACGGTATACACACATCTTTACGTGTCGTCATACTTTTTGAAAATTTGGAAATTCTGATGCATCTCATAAAATCGCGTCAAGCCTCGCTGCATTCTCATTGGCCCGGGCGGACGCTGAGACTTGTAACCGTCCCACTCTCCCAGACGGGCGATAACCCAGGCCGCGTAGGCTAAACTGGTTATAGGATGTGGGTTGGTAACTGCCTCAGTATGCCCAGATAGTTCTTTGTTAGCAATAACCAGTGTTCGTTGTTGCTCTTCGTCAAACATCTCTTCGATAGGAATAAATTCTTCCCCTTGACGTGCGTTTGTTAAGCGGATAGCGTCGGCAGCAATTTTCAGTGACATTACCAGTAGTTTTTTAAGGGTCTGCGGATATTTAGATTGAGCAGTATCTACGCGTAATCCCTGCCCTTTTATGATGCGGAAGAGTTGTTCGACGTGCCATCGGCAGCGATAAGTATCTACTGCTGCCAATAGATTTTGTTCATCCGTTTCCAGCCACGTAGTAAGCAAACGCCACACTATAGGCTTTTCGCCCTGAGGAACATTATGACTTCGCTCGCGTACCTCGATAAGCTGAAGCGGCTGACTAATTAAACCATTTTCTTTGGAGTACTTATCAGGAGTATCAAGCAGTACTTGAACGCTTCGTACTTCTAACTCGGCCTGGCGTTGGCTGCGCTTAACCCTCTTTTTGTTTCGCTTAGCAATGTGGTTTAAGGGGGGGACTTCGAGCATCCTGACGCATCGTACAGGTTGAGCGCTTAACAGCTCATCGAAATTACCATGCACCTTGGTTTTTGTGTTGACACCCTTACGGTTACGGCTAATACGTACAATCAAATCCCGACCCGTTCGATCGATAATCTGCTGGATATTCTGATAGATATCCGCCCCCTGATCCATTACAAAAGTTACCCGCCTGGCAGAAGTCAATTGTTGGGCCGCATTGAAGGCTACCTGGGACCATACAGACGACTCTTTGTGAGCAAAAGGAAGCTGGGTACGCTCCCTCTTAAGGCGGTTGCGTTGTTTTGTTGTTCCCTTAACCGGTGGGCGGCCAAAGATGGCGAGATCAACAACTCCCAGGCAATCTTGGCTTTTACGATCTAGCACCAGTGCTGGCATAACCTGCACTGCTGGAACTTTATCGGTAGAAACTCCCGTCTGTCTAATCCAATCCAAACGGCCGTGGTTACCTAAGCCTACGCTTACTGTGCATCCGTCTAAGTCGACGAGTAAGTCTTTGTCTCGTACCGAAGCATCTTCGATGCGTGTGGCCACGTAAGTTAACTCACTGAGCGTGACCCGATCATTATTAAAAAAGCGGGTCGCCTTGGCACGCTTAGCCCGTTGAGTACTAAGCTTAGAACAGCGTATATGGCCTGCAATAGTCAGTAAGGTGAGTACTTCTTGATAGGCTAAAGATCGACGGGCATCACCAAAGTCGTTACGGTAGCGTTGGTTAGATGCTAGCGTAGGATTGAAACTACCACGGTGAACTGGAAAATATGTGCGACACATCGGAGGTGAATTTTAGGATGTAAAGATGTGGTATACCGTAGCGCATAGCGTCTCCACCAGAGATAGCTCGCCAGCGCTTCGTAACACAGCACCGGTTTTAACCGGCGGTATGTTTGACGAGACCGTTCCACGGGCAAAGTCGCTGCGCTCCCTTGCCCGGTCGGACCTGGAGGTCCTCCGCCCAGCGCTGATTTGGGAAGAGGACCTCCAGGTCCGAAAAGCCAGCCGCTTGCGGCGTGCAGAAGAAAATAAAAGATCTAAAGCTGATTCGTTTGTCCATTTTGTGGAATATCACAGACCTGCTCGTCCTTAAGACAAATCAATACATGTCCTATGCGATACTTTTTTTTCCTTTTACTCCTAGCTATTAGCTTACAGGTCCAGGCCCAACTCGATGATTCTTTACCGCCTTACTTCAAGGGGGAATGGATGTTTGAGCAGATTTCAGAACAGTTCACGGACCTTAGTCCCAGGCAAATGAGCAGCATAAAGGCTTCCGTATATCAAGTGGTGAGAAAGGGGTCTGCTCAGCCTAATCCAAAGCAAAAGATTAAAATTCGTCGTCAAATACGAGAGGCGATTCTTGAGAACCTGAATCCCCAGCAAGTAAAGCAGCTAAAGATTCTACGCGGAAAAGACAAACAGGGTGCCCTCATCAGCCTGACAGAGAAAGCAACCTAGTCCGGTTTTTTACGCCTCCTTACCGTAAAAAACCGATTAACTGAAGGAGTCTCCACTCCTTCGGTTATTTTTTTGCTAAAAAACCTGGACTCATAGAGAAATGCTGTAGAAATATTTCGTGGTCCGTTGGCAGGAGTTGGCAGGAAAGCCTCAACCTTTCCCCAACAAAACCGTTCGTAAAAGGCACCCGCAAAACATTATTCAACATGGCCTTCGACCTCCAGTCTCCCTTCTCCCCTACCGGCGATCAGCCCAAGGCGATTACTTCGTTAGTGGACGGAATTGAAAGAGGCGAACGAGGGCAAGTGCTACTGGGGGTTACGGGCTCCGGTAAAACCTTCACGATGGCCAACACCATCGCCCAACTCAACCGGCCAACGCTCATCCTGACGCACAACAAAACGCTGACGGCCCAGCTCTACGGAGAGTTCAAGGAATTCTTCCCGGACAACGCCGTGGAGTACTTTGTGAGCTACTACGACTACTATCAGCCGGAAGCATACATCTCGACCTCCGACACCTTCATCGAGAAGGACCTGGCCATCAACGAAGAGGTGGACAAACTCCGCCTCCGCGCCACCAGCAACCTGCTGAGTGGCCGGCGCGACATCATCATCGTCGCCTCCGTTTCCGTCATCTACGGTATGGGTAATCCGGAGGACTATAAATCTGGCATTATCCGCTTGGAGCCGGGTCAAGCAAAGAGCCGGAATGGCCTACTCTATGATTTGGTTGATGGCCTCTACAGTCGCACCGAGACTGATTTCAAACGCGCCACCTTCCGAGTGCGCGGCGACACGGTGGACGTCAACCTGCCCTACGTCGACTTTGGCTATCGGATTATTTTCTTCGGCGATGAGATTGAATCCATCGAAAAGATAGAGATCGAGTCCGGTAAGCGCATCGAGACGATGCGCAATGCCGCCATCTTCCCGGCCAACCTCTACGTCGCCCCGAAGGAACGCCTCAATGGCATCATCGCTCAGATCGAAGACGAGCTCTACGAACAGGAACGCTACTTCGAACGGGAAGGTCGCTTGCTGGAAGCTAAGCGCATCCACGAACGCACCGCCTTCGATCTCGAGATGATGAAAGAACTAGGCTACTGTAATGGCGTCGAGAATTACTCTCGCTTCTTCGACCGGCGGAGACCGGGTACCCGGCCCTTCTGCCTACTGGATTATTTCCCGGACGACTTTCTGCTGATCGTAGACGAGAGCCACGTTACCCTCCCGCAAGTACGCGGGATGTTCGGCGGAGACCGCGCCCGTAAACTGAGCCTCGTCAACTTCGGCTTCCGCCTGCCCTCGGCAATGGATAACCGTCCGCTGAACTTCACAGAGTTTGAGAGCCTCGTTAATCAGGTAGTCTATGTTTCTGCAACACCCGGCGACTACGAATTAGAGCAAACCGGCGGTGAGATCGTCGAGCAGTTGATTCGCCCAACGGGGCTAGTAGACCCCCCCATTGAGGTCCGCAAAAGCATTAACCAGATCGATGATCTGCTGGAAGAGATTGATAACCGAGTAAAGGCTAATGAACGCGTTCTGGTGACGACCCTCACCAAACGGATGAGCGAGGAGTTGACCAAGTACCTCGAAAGCCTGAGCGTGAAGGTCCGCTACATCCACAGTGAGGTAGACACGATGGAGCGGGTCGAAATTCTGCGCGACCTTCGCCTCGGAGAGTTCGACGTACTGGTGGGCGTCAACCTGTTACGGGAAGGTTTGGACCTTCCGGAAGTATCCCTCGTCGCCATCATCGACGCTGATAAGGAAGGCTTCCTTCGTAACGAACGATCGCTGACGCAGACAGCTGGTCGCGCCGCCCGTAACGTCAACGGCAAGGTCATCTTCTACGCCGATAAGATCACCGACTCGATGCGGAGAACCATCGACGAAACGAACCGTCGCCGTACCGTGCAACTGGCTTACAACGAGGAGCACGGTATTACGCCCAAGGGCATGGCCAAAACCCGGGAAGAAATTCTGGAGCGGAGCACCATCCTGGACATCCGGGGCAAAAAGCAGGCGAAGGCCTACGTTGAGCGGGTCGAGATCAGCAGCGCTGCCGACCCGATCCTGAACTCCATGAGCCGCGAGCAAATCGAAGACGCCATGCACGAAGCCGAGCGCAAGATGAAAAAAGCGGCCAAAGAGCTGGACTTCATGTCGGCGGCCTCTTATCGGGATGAGGTGTTTGCGCTGAAGGCGCGGTTGAAGGGGGGGCGGTAGTAGTGAAGGCGGTAGATTGCGAAAGGTACTTTGTGGTGGGTAACGGAACTAGCTACTATCTATGGCGATGTTGATCGTCTTACAGCTACTACTCCAATATCACCTTCATGCCCGTTGGCGCGGTATAGCTTACCTCCTGTTTGTTCCCTCGTTTTTCAACACGTACTTGTAGGAGCCCAAGCGGAGTGTCTACCGTTGCCGAGACCTGATTTAACGGCCCAAGCTGTGGCCGGATGCGAACGGTTTTGTAACCAGCTTCCAATGGCTCAATGCCCGCAACATATTGTGATAAGAGTGTAAGCCCACCACCGCTCCAGGCATGGTTGTAGGTGCCGCCTCCCCATTTGGCGGAGCCGATGTCCCAGCCTTCCCAGAGAGTCGTCAGTTCGCTATTCACCATCGGCCCAAAGCGTTTCTTCATGCGGCTTAGGGCGTCTTCGGGATACGCCATGATAAAGAGTGCTTCCTCCACATATTTTTCGAAGTAGGGGCTAGCGTAGGCTTGCGTTTTGAAGACTTCCCGCAAAGCGGGATAGTAGTCAGTTGGGGCTAGACCGGCCACTACGGCCAGGGCTTGCCCCCGGTCATCGGTTTCGCCCATATTGGCGATGCTTCTGTAGCCTTTTTCCGTCCAGAACTTTTGGTTGTAAGCGGGCTTGAAGCGGTCCATTTTGGCGATAGCCCAGGCTAAGTCAGTTCTATTACCGGTTAACTCCGCCATGTTGGCGAAGCCCTTCAGGGCGAGGTAATACCAGCCATTGAAGATCAGGGGCATATCCTTTTCTTCGCCCCAGTCGCCCCAGGTCCAGCCGCCCTTTCGGGGAATAACGAGGCCGTCAGCATCCGTTTTCCAGAGGTGGAGGTAGCGCTTTATGGCGGGGTAGACTCGTTCGACAAGGGCCTTATCTCCGGTGTGCTGGTAGTAATTCCAGATGCCAAAATAGCCGACACTAGCCAACATTTGAGTGGGCAACTCACCGTTCCAATTGCCCGCAGGAACGGGGCTGTAAATGGTGCTGTCCGGCCGCTGCCATTCCATCAGTTCGAGGATGGCCTTTTGGGTCAGAGCGTCGCTGGCGCGGTCGAGGGCATAGAAAGTCTCGCCACTTTCCAGCACCACATCGCCCCACCACTGGGCGCGCTCACGGTCGGGGCAGTCCATGTAGCTGTCGCGCATCGTGACGTAGAGGGTCCGGCGGGCTTTGTCCCAGAGGCGATTATAAAACGGATCGTCACAATGGAAGCCCCCCGTAAATTCGGTTGCGAAACCAGTTTCCCGGTAACGAAGATCATGAACAGTAATACCTTTAGGGATGGTGTAGATCACCTCATGGCCGTTGAACCAGCCGGGGCTTTCAAAGGTCTGTGTCATCGCTGGCCGGGGGAAATAGGCAGTACGGACATTTGGGGGCCCGCCGCCTCGGTAATTATCCGTTCGGATGTCAATGTATTTGGGTATTCCATCAGCTCTACTGGGCGCAGACGCAGGTGCATAGATGGTTAAATGAGCGGTGACCTGCGCGTTATACGGGAGCTTGAGGGCGATGGGTTCCCCGTCGCTAACGAAGGGGAGTTCAGGCGCATCCACATACTCCTTAAGGCCAAAGTCTTTCCACTGTGGCACGGGTCTAGGCCGGGCCTCCATGGCTCGCTGGAAGGTAGTTGCCGGACCAAAGTCCCCGGCAAAGCCGTAAAGCGTCTGGTCGGTTTTATAAAGTGGGCTGGCCTGCCGGGCATCAAAGGCAATGTTAGACTCCGGTAAGCGGTAATTCGGGTATGGTTCCGTTGTTTCCCCGAAGGCGTCGTGGATCGCAGCCTGCCAGCTGTCATCGGTGGCCAGTCCTAGCGTTGGGATATCCATCTGTAGTCCTGCCTGGCCACTGTTCTTATGCGCAAAGCCTTCTTTGCCAAAATACCAGACCAGAACGTCGATGCGGTTTCTACCTTTTTTCAGCAGAGGCCCTAAGTCGATCTCGTCCACGTAGTAGCCATTGGAAACTGGACCCCACTTCAGGCCTCCTTCGCGAACAAGGAGGGAGTCATTAACCCATAGCCAGTATTTGGTATCGGCCGCCAGGGTGGCCAGAACAGAGTTCGGCACCTTACGAAGGTCGAAGTCTTTACGGAATACCATCCAGCTATTGGCCTGAGAACTATCCTGAAAGATGGCCGGGGCAATCCATTCAACTTCCGTTACGCTCGTCTGCTTAGTAGGTGCTTGAGCACTCGTGCAGGCAAAAAGCAGACATAGGATTAGGCCCGCAAAGATTCGGATGAAGTAAGAGAACATACTTAAGTATTTAGACTCAAATTAAGGCTTGAGGCCCATCACTGCTTTTTAAAGATTATTCATTGCACCCGCGCACCGCCGCCCACTTTAATCAACTTAAGGTACCCAGAACAAAACCGACCGGCCCGTATTTAAACGGGCCAGTCGGCGTCATGTCACTCATAATAGTGTATGCATCTTTAGCGGTAAAGTACCAGCTTACGTACCGTAGACCGATTCCCCTGCCTTACCCGCAGGAAGTAAAAACCGTTGGCCAGGTGGCTGTTATTCCAGCGTACCTGCTGCTCACCTACGGAAACATCTCCGTTGAAAAGGCTGGCTACCTGTCGGCCATTCATATCCAGTAAGTCAAGCGTGTAGCGGCCACTCACCTCCGCGTCAAAGCGAACGTTAAGTTCATGGCCAAAGGGGTTCGGGAAAGCGGTGAGCTGGAACACATCGTCTTCCTCCGGTGAAATCACGTCGGTCGTCAATCGGGCAGATGGCCAGGCCGTAGCGATACGTAGTTCATCGAAGTTGGTGATGTAAGGTGTTTGGTTGGCACCTGACCCGTCTATTCGAATACGCATGATATCAATTGGTGCCCCTTCGAAGACAGTTGTCAGGCCGTAATTGAAAGCCGTAGAAGTATCGGGTTCAACGTCCACTGGAGGGTCAATCCACATAGCAACACTGTCTGGTTCGGCGCCAGCGCTGGTCTGAACGCGGAAGACGAGCCAGTGCAGGCCCTCATCCATAATTTCTGAGCGACGGGAGTTACCGGAAGGCGGGGTAACAAATCCTAAAAGTCCGTCACCAAACTGACGGCCAACCGACAGCCGTTGACCTCCATTAGCCGCGATGCCCGAGCTCCGGAAGGTAACATTAGAAACGTTATCCATACTTTCTCCCTGGGTAGTATTCATCAGGAAGGTCAACCAGTAAGTCCGGCCATCACTCAATAACGGAAAGGCTAGTTTACGGTCGGCGCGAATGTTAACCAATGGCTCCAGGAAGGCGAATTCCGCTTTATTACCGATCTCATCAAGATCTACACCATCGATGCTCCCCTCCGTAATGGCCAATTCATTTACTGCGCCAAGTGGGCTGGCCTCTTCCCATACACCGTCCCAGAAAGCGTTGACACCTCCCTGACCGAAGAGCGCGCTTCCTGCATCGTAGTTGAAAGGCTCATAAGCTAACAAGTTAGGATCATCGCTGCCAAAGCCGGGAGATACATCCCGGAAGCTGAAACCAGTATACACTTCATCGACAAACATACTCAGCGACTGCGCGCCGGAAGCATTCACACGAATCTTATCGAAGCCATTGCCCGCCTCAAAGTCAAGGAGGGTAATATCCGCTGCGGCAGGGTCAGGTAACACGTCAGCTTGTGGGTTAATCCATACGTAAGCGGAGTCAGTGACGCCGCTACCGTAGAGGTCTAAGCGAACGACAACCCAGTTGGCTCCACCCGCAGAAACATCAGACACTTCCTGAGCGGCACCGTTGTAGGTGGCCGCAAAGTTGCCAATACCCTGGGTGGCACCAATGGCGATGATGGAGGTGTCACCATCCATTAGCCCGACAGTACCGAGGTTACCGATGCTGTTATCCGTTACGTCCATGAGGTAGCTCATCCAGATGGTAGACTTCTCAGGGCTGTCTTCAGCGAAGCGGGAAAAGAATTCGCGGGTATAGGTCACGGCATCTCCCATCTGGACGATTCCGGCCTTGTTTCCAATACCTTCCAGACGGTCGGAGGCGATGGAGCCAGCGTCGATGGAAGCAACTCCCCCCACTTTGGTCCAGGGCGCTACCCAGCCGCTACCGCCGTCCTGCTCAGCCAGGTCTTCGCCAGCGGTGTAGTCGAAAGGTTCGTAAGCGACGATGGGCTCGTCGGGTGATTGTACGTCAGAAAGATCACCGGGCACTATGCTGCCGTAAGAACGTCCGACGTAGATGTCATCCCACTCGACGGTAACACCTGGGTCGCCGGCAACTTTGAGGCCGATGGCATTCCAGTTGGTGAGGTTAGCGCTGCCGACCACGTCGGCGGTGTCACGGCTGGGCGTGATGCCCAGATCAGGGTCTACCCACATGTAGACGGCGTCAGCGGTGGCCGTGCCGTTGGTTACAAGTTCAAGTACGACGAAGTGGCCTTCACTAGCACTAACATTGGTTTGTCCCTGTCCGATAAGACGGAGAACAGAACCGTTGAAGGAACGACCGATCTGAAGCAGTTCACCCGGCCCGCCTTCGGCGAAGCGGGTGGAGTCCGCCAATACAAGGTTGGTGACATTTGGGCCACCGTTTTCAGAATCGAACCAGTAGCCCACCCAGTAAGAGCGGCCGGAGTCACCGTAGTTCCCAGCGAGTTTACGCACGGCCTTACCGTTCGAGGCGAAGGTTACTTTATTGCCACTGGTCTGCTTCAGAATGTCGAAGTTGATGATGCCTTCTTCCGTGATCGAGGGATCGTCATCGGCAGTAATCAACCAGGGGCTGTTCCAGCCGGAGCCTCCGTCTTGCCCGCCTAGCATTTCACCAGCCGGATAGTCAAAGGTTTCCACTGCACCTGCGCCAGCGCCGGCAATGGGAGTCAAATCTGCAGGGACGACGTCGGTAAATACGCTACCCAAGAAGATGTCGTCTACCTCATAAATCAGTCCAGCTGCTCCCTCTGTCTTAATGGAGATGGAGTTGAAATCGGCGGCTGGGTAAATCTTGTCTACGATGTCAGCGTTGGCTGAATCGGGCTCCATACCAGGATCGGGATCAACCCAAAGGTCAAGTATCCAGTTGTCGGACGTATCCGAGGCCATCAGTTTGCCGACCACCCAGCGAGCGGAAGTACCGCTGAAGAATTTACCGGAGTTGGTGGCACCCGCTCCCGTGCCCGTAGCAAACAGGTTGCGATTACCAAAACGCTTACCGATAATGATACGCTCATTGTTGCCCTGAGTGGTATCGGACAGTACAATAGTTCCCACGTTGCCAGCCACGTTACCACTGACGGCCATATGCGCAGAGAACCAAATAACGGAGTTATCCTCCGCCGTAAGTGGTGCCTCGAAGTAGCGAATCACCCGGTTATTCTCCCCAATGGATACGCCTTCGTAGGTGTTGCTGCTGGTACGCACCAACAGATTGTCGTTAACTACACCGCCAGTGGCGATGGTAGCGCGAACATTAGCGGTGTTTATCGTGTCCCAGGGGCCAGACCAGCCATCGCTGGCGGAGCCGGAAGCGAGGACCGCATCATCGGACCCGTAGTTGAATTGATCAAATGCGATGGCCGTTTGCGGAATGCTCGTGTCAATCAGGTCATCAGCAATCACTTCTGCAAAGCTGTTGCCAACCAGTATGTCGTCCCAGTTGGCCTTCACTGTACCGCCGCCGTCTTGCAGGAGAGCAATGGCATTCCAGTTCGTGAGGTTGCGTAAGCCCACAGCATTGGCTTCAGCGCGGCTGGGCTGTGCATCCAGTGCAGGATCGATGTAGACGTAAATCTCATCGTTAGCGGCTGATCCATTCGTCGCAATTTCCAGTACTACGAGGTGGCCTTCAGCCGATGAGATGCCCGTTCCGGATTGAGGGCCTCCTCCGACAACAGCGATGTTGGCATTGTTAAAACCGCTGCCTATTTGGGCCAGACGGCCATCACCGCCGGTTGCGGCTAGCGTATTTTCGTCAGCCAGGACAAAGTGCGATACGTTGGCACCCGCATCCTGGGTCTGGAAGAAGTAGCTCACCCAGAAGGTACGGCCTACGTCTCCGTAGCTTCCGTCGAGGCTCCGTACAATCCGTACGTTACCGTTTGCTTCGGCCCGGTTACCGCTGGTGCGGCGCATGAGGGAGGTACTTTCAATACCATCTTCTACAATGGCGGGCTGGATGCCAGCAACCAGGTTCCAATCAGTATCCCAACCAGAGCCCCCGAACTGCCCAGCCAGGCTATCACCCAGGGCATAGTCCATTTTTTCTGTTGCTCCTGCGGGTAATGCGTCAACGATAATCAGATCCGCAGGAACGATGGAAGCGTAAGTGGAACCGACGTAAATATCGTCTACACTAAACAGGATACCAGGCGCTCCTTCTGACTTAATTCGCACGCCGTTAAATACAGCATTGGGGTAGGCTTTATTCATAATTTGAGCGTCGGCTTCAGCGGGTTCGGTGCCCGGAGCGACGTCTACCCACATGTCTAGTTTCCAATCTCCAGCAGCAGCGTCAAAGACCATATGCCCCACGAGCCAACGGCCGTCGGCTCCCTGAAATTGGCGGCCGGAGTTAGTGGCTCCAGCACCGGCGCCGGTAGCAAATACGTTGCGATTACCGAATCGCTTACCGACCGTGAGGCGTTCGCTGTTCTGAAGCGTGTCGATGAAAGACAGCGTTCCCACATTACCCGCCGGGTTGCCGTTCATGGCCATATGCGCAGAGAACCAGAACTCACCATCAGCATCCGTAATTGGGTTAGCAAACATACGTTGGTAACGGTTCTGCCCGACAGTAGAAGTGAGTACTACCCGGTTGCCAGCCGTACGCGCCAGTAAGGTTTCGTTCAAGATGCCTCCTGCTACTAAGGCGGAACTGTCGGTATCACTGGCAACCAGCCAGCCAGTTCCCCAGCCATTTTCAGCGGTACCAAGACCTTCCAGTGTTGGAGCAGGGTCATAAGAAAAGCCGTCAGAACTTTGGGCGCTGACGCAGGTGCCGGCAAAGGTCAAGAGACAGCAAAGTATTAAGTACAGATTTTTATGCATGATCGAGTTGTTTTCGGATGTTTGTAGATAGCGAATTAGAGCTTTTGTGGCCAATGATGGGAAATCCAATAAAGCCATTAGGTTGTGTTTCATTCCCAGCCTTCATTCTGGCGATAGCCGTAGCGTTCGACCTGGCCAAAGGGGATGGCAAGAATCTCTCGAATGTCTTGATAAGCCTCTGGGAATTCGTTGAGAAAGTCCTGACTGGCGCGTTGCTCTGCCCCGTGTGCAGTCATAACTTCTTGGAGATTGCCGTAGCGGCGCAAGTCCCACCAACGGTGGTTTTCGAAGGCCAGTTCGACGCGGCGTTCGCGGCGGATCGCTTCGTTGAGTGCCTCTGGAGTAGAGATGTCCAGCTCTGGATTCGGGTTACCCGGAAAGTAGAGAGGGAGCCCGGCCCGTACCCGAATTTGGTTGACGATCTCGAAGACCTCGTTAGTCAGCCCTCCCTGAGTTTCCTGGATGGCCTCGGCTTTCATCAGCAGTACGTCGGCGTAGCGAAATACCGGAAAATTCAGGTCGCTACCACCCTGCGTTACGGGCGCAAAAACGAATTTGCTGGAGTAGGGAATGAGCGCATTATCTGGGTCATTGGGGTCTTCATCATAAAAGCCGATGCTCGCGCTGAAACGGCGATCGCCATCTTCGTATGCGCGAACCAAATCCTGCGTAGGCAAGTTCTTACCCGCCGAACTGGGTTGTACAAAAATGCCCTGCGTGATGGATTGGGCCGATTGGTAGGGCAGCCAGTTAAGGAAAAAGCCCGCCCCCTGGTTAGCAGAGACACTGTATTGATTGGCGAAGATAATCTCTGGACTGGTCCGGTTACCGGGGCCGAACACACGGCGGTAGTCGCTCTCCAGACTGTAAATGCCGGAGTCCATAATATCTTGCAATAAGGGCAAGGCAGCGGCGTAGTTTCGATCGGTAAAGTAAATCTTAGACAATAGCATCTGGGCGGCGGCTTTGGGCGCACGGCCTTCGTCCACGCCACTCCAGTCATCTGGCAAGTTTTCAATAGCCATCTCCAGGTCAGGGATGATGATCTCACTGATTACCTCCGCGCGGGGCGACCGGTCCAACTCAAGAAGTTCGCCAGCCTGTTCTTCGCTTTCAATGATGGAGGTTACTTTCACTACATCTCCAAAGGATTGGGTAAGGATGTAGTAATAGAAAGCTCGCAGAAAGGCTGCTTGGCCTTTGATGGCCAGTTTATCCGCCTCATCGTTAAACGGTATCGGATCAACCAACTCCAGCAAGTAGTTCGTTTTGGAGATGCCCCGGTAACAAGGGCCCCAGATATTACCATGGATGCCACTGGAAGCGGTTAGAACAAAATAGTCGATTTCTTCCACGGCCATAGAGCCTCGGTCCCCAGGATTCGGGATGAAGGTCGTATTGTCCGAGCGCATTTCTACCGTACGCCAAATGGCAGCATTGTAGAGGTCTCGGAGTTGCACGTAGGCACCGTTCATAGCTCCTTCGGCCTGGACTTCGGTCTGGAAGAAGTTTTCTACCGAATATCGCCCCTGGGGCTCATAATTCAGGAGGTTATCCTCGTTACAGCCGGAGGCTAGGAAAATGCAGACGGCAAAAAACGCAAAGTATAGTTGGTATTTCATCGTCATGATCAGATTTTCATTTTGAGCCCGAAAGTGAAGGTCCGGGTAATGGGGTAAGAGGAGTAGGCGATGTTGCGCTCAAAGGGGTTACCCTGGCGCTTGACCTCAGGGTTGCCGTCGAATTCACTGAAGATGAGGGCATTCTGTATGCTACCGTAAGCTTCCAGGCCGCTAATCAGACTATTTTCCCCCAGCACATCTTTAAAGTTGTACTGTAGGGTGACGTTGCTTATTTTTAGAAAAGTGCCATTGACCACACCTGCGCTGGTGGGCGTCCGGTACCGCTGGCTTGGGGCAGCGGTAATGGTAGTTGGTGCCCGCAGGCTATAGTCCGTTGACCCAAAACGGTAGCGGTCTAATACATCACGTCGGGGATTAAAGTCATCGGAGGTATTCAGTTCGATCTCTCGGCGAAGGTCGAAGATGAGTCCGCCGA
This sequence comes from uncultured Lewinella sp., assembly GCA_938021455.1. GTDB lineage: Bacteria > Bacteroidota > Bacteroidia > Chitinophagales > Saprospiraceae > Neolewinella. Next base: position 13,540 of record CALIGP010000144.1, read on the forward strand.
CTTCACCGTTGGCTACTACCCGGAGACCGAAGTTCTTGTAAGTAACAAAGCTGTTAAAGCCGTAGGTAAAATCTGGCAGAGGGTTACCAAGAGGCACATAATCTTGGCCTACTTCGAGGCGGCCGTCTCCATCACCGTCAACATAGAAAGGAGCTCCAACTACTGCGCCCGGGTATTTAGGGACTTCGGGGTCCGCGATCATTTCCGGGGTATACAGGCCAAGTAGCTGCAGGCCATAATAGTTACCTACGGGGCCACCCACAAAAGTGCGGCTGATACGAACACCGTTTCCAGCGGGCGTCAGGAAAATAGGGGCATTGGCCGTACCGATCTGCACAATCTCGTTTCGGTTAGCAGCAAAGTTGCCATTGAGAGTCCAGACGACGTCGGACTTGACGATGGGCTTGGTCCGAATCGTGACCTCGATACCTTCGTTCTTGATCTCACCGAGGTTAGAAATTTGCACGCCGAAACCAGTTACCTGCGGTAGTGGATTGCCGAAAAGGAGGTCCGTGTTACGTGCGCGATAGGCAACAGCTTCAATCTCGATTCTGTCCTTTAGCAAGCCGATATCGATACCGATATCCGTTTGCTTGATCGTCTCCCATTGCAGCTGCGCATTGGGTAGCTGACTGACTTGGAAGCCTACAGCATTTAACCCACCAAAGGTGTAGTCGTTACGACCTATGACGCCCTGGTAACGGGATTCATCCACCTGCTGGCTACCGGTTTGCCCAACGGAGAGCTCGAAGCGGAGACTACTCAACACGGAGCCCCGGGGAAACCAGGGTTCCTTACTGGCGTTCCACGCCAGGCCAAGGGCGGGAAAGATGGCGTTACGCCGGTCTGCGCTAAAGCGACTGGAAGCGTCCCGCCGAATGGAGGCGGTGACGAAGTACTTCTCGTCGAAGTTATATTTGGCCCGGCCAATGATACCGATGATGCCTCGCTGGCGTACTTCCTCGTTACCACCTACGTAATACCGGCTTTGCGGTTCTTCGATGGTGGGGTTGTTCAGGTCTTCGGGGTTGAAGAGGAAGACATTATTGGTATTGAAGAGTTGGAAATCTTCGTTGATCAGGAAGTTGTTCCCAATGGAGAAGCGATTGAGCTCGTAGTATTCGGCCGTATACCCGGTAACCACGTCGATTCGGTGCTTACCGAATTTACGATTGTAGTTCAGGGTAGATTCTGAAAGAATCCGGCTTTCTTCCCGCCGGCGAGTACTTACCCGGGCGTTGCTGGGTGGATTGGTATTGAAGGGGGTAAGCCCACCACCAACTACGGTACTGGGCGTAAACGTCCGCCCGCGGTTAAAAATCAGGTTAGCCGCTAGAGTCTGGCGGAAGCTGAAGTGATTAAGGAATCTGGCAGTGAGCCGGATCTGGGACTGGATCTGGCGGTTAACGGCCAAGTTTTTTTGGTTCTCCAGCTTAAAGAGCGGGTTGGCCTGGAAGAAGCTGAGCAGTTCGCCTCTAGTAGTTGGGTTCAGGTTGCCATTTTCATCGTATGGCTGGCCGGTAGGGTCTGCCCAACGGGCAACCTGTAAAACGTGACCAGACTGAAACTGTCCCTGGGTAGGGTCGGTATTACCAGAGTCGTTGATCGTTTGTGAAGGAGCAAGGGTGATGCCAAACCTGAGCCAATCGGTCAGGTCACTATCCAGGTTAGCCCGCAACGAAAAGCGATCGAGGCCCGTCGTTTTGATAACGCCCTGGGTACGAAAGTAACCAGCAGATACATTGTACTTCGTTTTTTCGGTACCACCACGGATACTAATATCGACGTTCTGAGTGGCCGCATTTTGGGTGATGAGGTCAAACCAATCAGTGCCTTCCCCATACTGCTCTGGATTTTGCAGGTTGTCAGGGATGACGGCTTCTTCTCCCCGGCTGGCGGCCAGATCTTCAATGCGCTCTCGCTGAAAGCGGGCGAGTTCGGTGGCGTTCAGGTTCTGGGGTTTCTCAAATTCAAAGATTTTGCCAACACCGTAGTAGGTGTTGAAATTGATCTGAGGAGGGCCGGACTGGCCTTTCTTTGTGGTGATCAGGATGAGGCCATTACCGGCGCGGGCACCGTAAAGCGCTTTACCGGAAGCATCCCGGACGACAGAGATGGACTCGATGTCGTTGGGGTTGAACAGGGAGAGAAAGTTGTCCTGTTCTGAATCATTGTAGGTACCGTAGGGAACACCGTCGACAACGATCAATGGAGCGTTATTACCCGTGGTGCCAATGCCTCGAACGAGCAGCTCCGCACCCGCATCTGGCCGACCACTACCAGTCCGGACCTGCAGGCCAGCTACCTGCCCAGCAAGTGCCTGGTCAAAGCTCGGCACCTGGAGGTTTTCCAACTGTCGGCTAGTCAGGTTATCGGTAGCACCAATAATGTTCCTTTTTTTCTCTTCGCCATAAGCAACAACGACGACCTCTTCAAGCACTTCGGCATCGGTAGACATCCGGACGTTCAACTTGGTCTTCTTTCCAATATCAACGAACTGCTTCTTGAAGCCGATATAGGAGAAAACGAGCTGCTTTGCCTTATCATTAACGGACAATTTATAGACTCCGTCAAGGTCAGTTATGGTGCCGTTACCTGGATTACCGGCTAAGTAGACACTCACGCCAATTAACGTTTCTCCCTGGGAGTCTGATACCGTTCCGGTAATCGTTCTTTGGGCGTAAATAGATGCTGGAAGCCCACCGGCCAGGAGTAGGGCCAGCAGCAAAGCAGGTAATTTTTGCAGCATGTTTGATCGATTATACTAGAAAGCTGAAAACGCTAATTCTTCGGAGAAATATCCGGGGCCAACTCGGGCAAAACAAGATTGTATACACAATTTAGCGGAAAGTGTTGGCTGCATCTATCCTGTACTATCCTGTATACAAAAAGGTTTTGTATACAGTATCTTGCCGTCAAGTTAATCGATCAAATCTTGTTTTAGAAGGCCAAAACCCCATTGTGCCCATGCCGTTTTTTCTCTGCGGTAAACCTCTATGTACTTAGGTAGTAACGGTTTAAATTTTCCGTCTTTAGCTGCCTTCATTCAGGAGTGTGATCATTGCTTCTAAAACAAATATTGCACCCGCGTTTGCGCCAAAAACCGCTCCGTTGTGCTAAAACTGTCTGGATTAAAAGCCAATTTCACCATGAAAGTTACCAAAATAGCTTCTTTGTTTTTAGTCGGCATCGGTGCCTTTTTCCTAATCAATAGTGCCTGGCAACCAGTGTTGAGTACCAGCAATGCGAAGGCCCGCCCCAACATCATCCTCATCGTTGCTGATGACTTGGGAACCTATGACCTGGGTTGCTACGGCAACCCCACCATTGAGACTCCCCGGCTCGACGCCATGGCCGCTGCTGGCATTCGTTTCAACGCCGCTTACTGCGCCGCTCCTATTTGTTCGCCCAGTCGGGCGGCAATTCAAACCGGTCTGGCGCCCGCCCGCACCGGAATGACGGAACACCTGCGCGGCACGCCACAACCCCGCGACTGCCAGCCGCTCATCGCACCCAAAAACGCCATTCGGTTGGCCTATGCTTACCGAACCATTGGCGAGGCCTTGCAGGACCAGGATTACCGGACACTTTACGTTGGTAAATGGCATCTCGGTGGTGCTTTCTACGGGCCAAAAATGCATGGGTATGACCTGAGCTATGCCGCCGGGCCTCAGGGACTGCCTGCTGGTTTTAATCGCCCCTTCTTCAGCAACCCCAACCTTTATCCTGAGCTGAATACCATTGCCGGAGACGATGATTATCTTACGGATGCCATCACCACCCTGGCGATTGATGCTCTGCCCGAAGGCGACGCGCCTTTTTACCTGAATCTCAACTACTATTCGCCCCACGTACCCATTGATGGCCCGGCTGACTTAGTCGCTAAGTATGAAGCGCTCTTAGGTGACAACCCGGACACCCTGCCCCGCCCGCACTACGCTGCTATGGTGGAACGGATCGATCAACAGGTCGGTCGATTAGTAGACACTCTGACGGCCCGAGGCCTGATGGAAAACACTATCATCCTCTTTACCAGTGACCACGGTGCCCTCTCCGTAGAGGAAGTACCCGCCTTCGCTGCCCATACGCCCCCTACGGATAATGGCCCGTTGCGCGATGGCAAGGGATATATCTACGAAGGTGGCCTTCGTGTCCCCCTCATCGCCTATGGGCCCGGGCAAATCGATCCTGCCGTTGTGGACGAACCCAATACCAACCTCGATTACTTCCCGACCATCACCGCCCTGGCCGGAAATCCGGAAACTACGCCCGACAGCGAACCAATTAGCGCCATAACCGGCAGCGCACCACGCACGGAACCCCGTACGTTCTTCTGGCATTTTCCACATTACAGCCCCCAGCGGGGCTCCCCGGCGGGTGCCGTCATCGAAGGGCCGGATAAATACGTCGAGTGGTATTCCGATGTAGACTCTACCTATTTGTTTAACCTTAATGATGATCCTGGCGAAATGACACCCCAAGACGGAAACTCCGCCGCCCGCGCTGCCGAATTACGAGAAAAACTCAATGTTTGGCGAGACTCTCTGGGAGCACGGATGATGACGGTGAACCCCGGGTTTACGGGGGAACGGTGCGAGTAAGGAACGCCGATTTAATAACTGTCCTGATTGAAGCGTAGTTATTGAATTGGCGTTCCTAAATAATTATCTCTTCCACAAAATCAATACACATGAGTCCTCTACTTCCAACGCCTACCACGTCTCCCCTCTCCTCCGGAGAGGGGCCGGGGGAGAGGTTTCTCACACGAGCGAAGCGAGCGTCTCTCCCCTTAAAATTCCTCCTTGCCCTTCTCCTCCTCTCCACCACCCTCACCGCCCAGTCCGACATCCTCGTTTCCGAGGACTTCAATTCTTACGCCCCCTTAAACGGGATGTTTGAACTGAATGGTGGCGAAGGCTGGACCGCCCCCTGGAGTCGGGAAACGGGAGATGATGGCATCATCAGACGGGGTGATCTAGGGCCAAGGGTGCCGACGATTACGGGCGAAGAAACCCATGCCTCGTTGGACTTCGTCCGGGCGGGAATCCGTTATAACCGGCCGATTAACCTGATTCAGGACGACGGGGAAGACCTCTGGATCACGGTAGTAGTGGATTGGCGTCCAGGCTCCGTAGCCAACAATGTTGGCAACATAACCCTGACCCGTAGCGGTAATCAGGTGCTGAGTTTTGGCCGAAAATTTGGTAACCGAAAGATCGCCTTCGTGCTACCGGGCGGTGTGAATTTTGAATCCGATGTAATGGCCGAAGGCGTTCATCTACTTCTGGTGAAGATTGAGTTAAGCGGAGATGCAGGGCGGGAACGGGCCTACCTTTGGGTCGATCCTCCAAATGATCAGCCAATAGGAGGGCCGGCAGTGACTACAGCGGACGTCAGTATCCCAGAAGGCACTCTATCTCTCAACAGTGGTATCAATGGTGTGCAGCTAAAGGTTGAAGGTACCCCGCCGCTCAGCGTGGGTTACGACAACCTAGCCATTGGCCGCACCTACGAATCGGTGTTGGGTGATTACATTATCTCCAACCGAAACCCTACCATCGAACGTCAGCCTCTTTTAGTGTCGCCGGTGCCTACTGACGGAGAATTGCATTTGCAGTGGATCATGCCAGTAGCGGATACCGCAAAGACCGAATTGTATGACCTGAACGGACGGCTGATTCGCACCCTGAATGTTCGTGCTTATGCTACTGGCGAGCAATCTGTCATTTTGAATTTGAACGAGATTAAACTGGCCAGCGGCACTTACATTTTGCGCATTAGTGGGCATAACTGGCTGGCTACAGAACGTATCGTTTATGTAGGGAATTAGTACTAAGATTATCTGGGCGCGGCCGCAGGTGCAAAAAAACATCAAGGAGCAATGCAAGTTGGCTGTGTTCCCATCTAATAACATCGACATGCAAAAAATAGCTATCCTTCTCCTGAGCGCCATGCTCTTTCTGTTGGCCACTCCGCTTTCAGCTCAGTCTCCAGACCAATGGTTTTACCTCGATTTTGGCCCTAATGACGGTACCAACGGTAACGCAACGACCAGCCCTGATGCGAACGGCAACCACTGGAATAACCTCAATAATTCTGCTTCTACCGCTCCTGCCGTAGTGTTGAATAACCAGAATGGGCTAGCAACTGCCTACAATGTCACCGTCGCTAGCAATCTCTCCACCAACGGTATTAACCACGGAGGACTGCTGGCCCCGGAGGCTAGCTTATTGGATAGCCTGGCCATTGCTTCGGCGACCCAGGATTACTTCTTTGTCAACAATAGTGGGGCTTTGTCTTTCAACGATCTGAACCCAGAGCGGAGCTATATCTTCAAGATCTTCGCCAGTCGCAACAACAATGAAGTTCGTACATCAGCTTACGCCTTTGCAGGGGCGAATACCGTTACGGGTAGCCTGCAATCTTCCGGCCCTGGACTGGGCGGCGGTGGGTACAATGGTAACAATAGTACGCTCTACGTTTCCGAAGGTGTCATACCCGACGCTTCCGGAACAATTACCCTGACGATTACCAGAGATGCGGGCTCCTTCGCCTACGTCAATACGATGCTGGTTGAAGAATTTAGTGAAACAGGACAGGTAGGAGTAGCCTCGATAAATGTCTTGGGCAATGACATCACCGAAAACGGGGCGACCCAGCAAATGACCACGGAAGTACTGCCTGCTGAGGCAACAATTACTGCCGTCAGCTGGTCCGTTGACGATACCAGTATCGCTGAGATTACCTCTTCGGGAGAACTCATCCCGCTGCGCAACGGCACCGTCACCGTCACCGCCCGTAGCCTCGAGACAGGGTCTGCCATAAGCGGTAACAAAACAGTCAATATCTCTGGTCAGCTCATCCGTCACTTTTTTGTTGACTTTGGCCCGGCGACGAATACGACCGCCAGCCCCGACGCCAACGGAAACCTGTGGAATAACGCTACTGACGGATCAGATTCGATGGAGATTATCTCCCTCAGCACCTCCGAAAGTATAGCGACTGACTACGAAACTATCGTCAACAAGACGATGGAAGCTGCAGGCCCCGCCGCCGGAGACCTGACGACTCCCGCGGACTCCCTTCTTAATGAACTGGCCATCAGTACCGCCTCAGGAGATTACTTCCAGACCGGTAGCTCTGGCATCGTCACTTTTCGGAACCTAAACGTCAGCAATGGCTACCGTTTCCGCATACTAGGAAGTGCTGCTTTTACGGGCCTACGAAACACAACTTATGACGTGACGGGCTTCAACGGCGAGGCCGGCGAGGTACAAACTTCCGGTGCGGACCTTGGCGGCCCTGGCGCTAATTTGAACGTTGACAATGTCTTTCGCTCAGACATCATCTTCCCCGCAGCCGACGGCAGCATTACGCTAACAGTGCGTGTAAGCCTGGGCCGGACGGCTTACATCAACGCACTTCAGCTCACAGAATACGAAGGTCTGGAACTCTGCCAGGAACTGGATCAGCGGGGCATCGTCGTGATGGGCTCCTCCGTCGCCCGTGGCCAGGGAGCACCAAATGATATGGGCTACGCCTTTCAGTTTGGGGAACTACTTAAAGACCGCTTCGTTACCGGTGATGGACTGGACTGGGAGCTGAAAAACATATCTGTAGGCGGCAATAATACCGTAGCCGTTCTCGACCGATGGGCACGGGATCTGGCTCCACTTTGTGACAAATACGTGGTGTATGGTCTTTCCCTTGCCAATGAAGGTGTCCGAAATCAGGGGCAAGCAGCCTTCGACCAGTTTCGGAATAACATGCAGGAACTCATCAACCTGGCGCGTAGCCGGGGCATTACGCCGGTGGTGGTGGGCAACTATTCCAGGCGAGACTTTGACCCCGGCGACTACCAATTTATCAAAGACATTAACCTGCTCATTCATGAGTGGGACATACCTAGTGTAAATGTGCTCGGTGCCAATGACAACGGCATGGGCAACTGGGTATCGGGCTTTGACGCCGACCTGGGGCACCCGAATATGGCAGGGCATACGGAGTTTTCTTATGCTTTCGTGCCTTCCTTGTTTGATGCACTGGCGGCTGATAAGCCATTACCGGTACGGAATCGGGAAACATCCGTTTCGTTGGGGAGTACGCTGGATGAGCTACCCATCGTCATCCTACCGGAGGAGATTGTGCACTCCTTTACGGTTTCCCTGGGTTTCAGGGGGACGGAAGCAGGGCAGCTCATCGGGATCAATACATCGGATGGAACCATCGCCATTAGGCTTACCGAAGAGGGCGCGCTTTCTTACCTCAGTCCTTCAGGTACGCTGACGTCCGCAGTCTCCGCCGGAGATGGAGAGTGGCATGACCTGGCCCTTACGCACTACTACGCTGACCAGACGACCCGCCTATATCTGGATGGTGTACCGGTTGGTGCCGAAATTAACGAACGGCTGGCACCTGACTCTATCGCGGTTGTGGGGGTTGACGGGCCGGCGACCGTTCAGCTTCGTGAGCTGTTCTTTTATCGCTCCGGTATGAACCCGGACGAAATTGCCGCTCTGCACGGCGGAGCGATGCTGAAGTCCAGCCTGGAGATATATGCTCCGCTGGACAGCGAAGGACGCATAGGAGACGGCGACCCACTCTTCAATCTGGCGCAGAGTACTAACATCCTTTACAATCAAGTAATTATCGACAATATAAAAGTTACACCTGCGGACAATGCCAACTTGCGGGTATTCCCCAACCCGACGGATGGTCTGCTCACCGTGGAAACCCTTAACGGAAGGCAGATTCAGGAACTCGTCTTATTTGACGGTCTCGGTCGCCAGGTTGCTAGTCAGAGTAACCGGAATCAACTTTCGATGCAGGCTTTGCCTAAAGGAGTTTACTTACTACGAGTAAAAACAGAAGATGGTCGCCTGGCCGCAGTCCGGGTCATCAAAGAATAGTTTGTACCGCCGCACAAAGACGGAAGCCGACTTTTCGCCTTGAATTCTCGTACGGGCAAAACCTTTATCTTATTACAGTTGTCAAATCAGGGAAGAACACTTTCCATCATGATCTATACTTTCAACGAAGCTTCCACCACTGCACAGTTACGGTTGCTACAGGAAGAAAAAGACTTACACCACGATGCATTTGCTGACAAGGGCAAGCCTTATACGGTGGCCTGGAATCGTGGCCCGGCGCAAACGGTCGTTGTGGATGGCATAGAGCATGAAGTTGGTACGGGAGAGATCGTTCTGTTAGTCGTGCAGCAAACCTTCCGCTTTTCCGTTCCGGAAACCATCACTGCCTGGCAGTTCAACCGGGAGTTCTACTGCATTGTCGACCACGATAAGGAAGTAAGCTGCGTAGGTTTTATCTTCTACGGTCTGCCCAGCCCAATGGTGGTGAAGCTGGACGAAAAGGAATTAGTATCCTTTGACCTCCTGCTCCGCGTCTTCATCGAAGAGTTTGGCAATCACGATACCATTCAATCGGAGATGCTCCGGATGCTACTGAAGCGCCTCATCATCAAGCTGACTCGCGTCGCAAAAGTGCAACACCTGGCGGAGGAAATGCCGCAGCAGGAGCTGGACATTGTCCGGCAGTTCAACCTGGAAGTGGAGCTTCATTTCCGCAAGTATCATCAAGTACAGGACTATGCAGACCTCCTGCACAAAAGTCCCAAAACGCTCAGCAATTTGTTCAAAAAAGCGGGAGCTAAAAGCCCGCTTAAGATCATCCAGGAACGGATTGCACTGGAAAGTAAACGGCTATTACTTTATACAGAAATGGATGTTGCCGAAGTGGCCTACGAGGTTGGTTTCCGCGAAGCCAGTCACTTTAGTCGATTCTTCAAGAAAATGGTAGGAGATGCGCCGGTTGTTTTTCGGGCGGGAGCTTAATAGACCTTCTGTCTGTCTTCCTTTAACAAGCGACTCAACCAGACGCTTTCCCGGAGAAAAAGAACGGCCAGCCTCTACGAACGAGAGACTGACCGCGACCTAATTAGCATTGAGTTACAGGTACTTATTAATAGCCATTTTAGCTAGCCGTACGAAGTCGGGTCGCCAGGCCAGAAGTTTCTTTTTGCTTAGCAGAAGCGGCCAGCAACTCTGGCGTTAGTGCTTCAAAGCGGTATCCCAGAGCCGCATAGTGTGCCAACAGTCGGGGTAGAATGTTGCGCACATTTTCCTCGGCCTTCAGGCTATCGTGAAAAACGACAATGCTACCATTACGGGCATTGCGGACAACGTTCTGATAGCAGTCCTCTGCCGTTAGTTCGGGATCAAAGTCTCCGGAAAGCACGTCCCACATCACCACCTGGTAGTGGCGGGTCAGGAACTGTGCCTGACTGGGCTTTAAGCGACCATAAGGCGGGCGAAAAAGTTCACTCTTCACCTGTACTGCGCAATGGCGTACATCATGGAAGTAAGGAACATTATCAGACTTCCATCCATCAAGGTGATGCATGGTGTGATTACCAACCGTATGTCCGGCAGCAATCGTCTGTTCCATTAATTCTGGGTAACGACGCGCGTTGTTTCCAACACAGAAGAAAGTAGCCTTCGCATTATATGCTTCCAACTGTTCTAATACCCAGGGCGTCAGCTGAGGGATAGGACCATCATCGAAGGTGAAATAAATCACGGAGTCTTCCGTAGATTCTACGTTCCAATGAAAACTTGGAAAGAGCTTTTGAATTACGCGGGGCGTTTTAACGAGGTACATGGGAGGATTATGTTACGGGGCAAAGTTGATAATCAAATGTTACGAACGGGTAGAGAAGTTGCCTTCTCATGTGATCGATGAGTATCTTATTAGGTGCGTTGTGTCTTGATCGTAGTTGGTGAAAACGTGTCCGGCTTCCGAAACTTTCCGGTGGGAACAAAGCCTTTAAATTCAATAACAAAATAGAAAATGAAACAAAGGGATTTGGTCTGATTAAGTGATTGCAAACTGAATCAGCTACCTTTGCGCCATTTCTGCGGCGGCTTGTTCAAACAAGTAACGTAAAATTGCTAAAAAGCGCTGCCTGCCAACGAAAATTTTTCGTATCGCTGATTTTTTAATTACAATGCCATGAATCCCGTTCGCGTACGTTTTGCCCCCTCTCCTACTGGTCCTTTGCACATCGGTGGTCTGAGAACAGCCCTTTACAACTACCTCCTGGCTCGCCATACTGGTGGCGCCTTCATTCTCAGGATCGAGGATACGGACCAAAAACGGTACGTTGCAGGAGCGGAAGACTACATCATGGAAGCTTTAGAATGGTGCGGCATCAGCCCTGACGAGAGTCCACGAAAAGGCGGTAATTACGGTCCCTACCGACAAAGTGAGCGCCGGGAAATTTATGCCCGCTACGTAAAAGACTTACTCAACAATGGTAGCGCCTACTACGCCTTCGACACCGAAGAGGAACTTACGGAGCGCCGGGAGCAGGAAAAAGCGGCGGGCAATCATAACTTTCGCTACGATGCTTCTACGCGCGACAGCATGCGCAATAGCCTTACGCTGAGTGAGGAAGAAACAAAAAAGTTGCTTGACGCAGGCACCCCGCACGTAGTTCGCTTCCGGATTGATCCGGGCGAAACGGTAAGCTTCACGGATGTGGTGCGAGAAGAGGTAAGCTTTCAGTCCGCTGAGCTGGGTGATCAGGTGATGATGAAGGCTGATGGCCTGCCTACCTATCACCTCGCCAATATCGTGGATGACCATCTAATGGAAATCACGCACGTCATTCGTGGTGAAGAGTGGCTACCCAGCACGGCACTACATGTACTGCTTTACCGGGCTTTCGGTTGGGAGGCACCCGTTTTTGTCCACTTGCCATTATTGCTGAACCCTAATGGAAAAGGAAAACTGAGCAAGCGAAAAGGAGCAGATCTAGGCTTCCCCGTTTTCCCGCTGGAGTGGAATGATCCGGTTAAAGAAGAAACCTTTGCGGGCTTCCGGGAAGATGGTTACCTGCCAGAAGCCGTCGTTAACTTCTTATCCCTCTTAGGCTGGAACCCCGGTACGGAACAAGAGATTTTCTCCCTGGAAGAATTGACGCAATCATTCTCTCTTGACCGCATCACTAAGAGTGGTGCCCGATTTGACATCGAGAAAGGAAAATGGTTTAACCAGCAGTATCTGATCGCCACTGATGATACCGTGTTGGCGCCCCTGGTTCTTGAGCAATTCGCTGCTGAAGGCCATAGCATCGACCTTACCAAAGCCACCACCATTGCTGGCTTATTAAAGGAAAGAGTCCACGTTCTTCCGGAGTTCGTGAGCAACGGCAACTACTTCGTAGCGCCCGTTACGGACTACGAAGAAAAACCGATCAGGAAAAAATGGAAGCCCGATAACCGCGCGGCCTTCAACGAAATGGCAGACGACCTAACGGCGCTTTCTGATTGGTCAGCAGCTAAAATAAAAGAGACCGTGGTCGCCTTCATGGGCCGTCATGAACTTGGCTTCGGAGCCGTTTTACCCGTCATTCGGGTAGCCTTAAGTGGCAGTGTACAGGGCCCGGATGCATTCGAAATCCTCGAGGCTGTAGGACGAGAAGAAAGTGTTACCCGTTTACGCAAAGGGTATGATGCCTTTGACGCCATTAAGGCAGGCTAAGTGCATTTTCAGGCGCGGACACTTCGGCAGGCTCAGCGGGGTCCGCAGGTGCAGGCAAGGGCTTCTGGAAGCAAGGATACATAAGGACACATTTGGCTACGCTTTCCAGCCAGCCGGTAGACCGCCCCTCTTTCCTCTGGAGTCGGCGGGCCTACGACCTAGCAGCGAAGCTAGTCTGGTAGAGAAGAACCTGCAAATTGTTATTCACACCGATGAGCCCGCCGCCAACGAGTCTGTCATAGTTGCGTATATTTGCCATACGATTGTGATCATTCAAATGGTCACGTAGCATAACCGATTTTAAGTAACAATCCCAAATAACTATTCCTTCGCCCCGCCTGCCGCGGTGGCCGTAAGCCCGTAGGCCGGGCTTACCATGTCTCCTTATTTTTTGTTCTGTCCCATTAATCTCCCGCACGGTATGAACCGTACTCTTCTCACTACGCCCAAGGCGTGGCGTTTGTCACTGCTGGCCTGTTTCCTACTGTTGGCTACATCCTCCAGCAAGCTTTCCGCTCAGGTAACACCTTTTTTCCTCGATCAGGCACCGCCGGATCAGACGGTAGGATGCTTCACGGA
>CALIGP010000145.1 GCA_938021455.1 uncultured Lewinella sp.
GGTAGTCGCGCTTTTCGGCCTCAAAGACCCGGACGCCGTCCCAGTATGCCCACTGAAGATCGGTATCGATGTTCATCTTGATGGCACCGTAGTCGATGGCCTCGCGGATTTCTTCCTGGCTGGATCCGGAACCGCCGTGGAAGACGAAATTGATGGGGTTGTCGGTTTCGATGGAGAGTTTTTCCTTCAGGTAGTCCTGGCTGTTCTTAAGGATCTTCGGGGTCAGCTCTACGTTGCCGGGCTTGTATACGCCGTGGACGTTGCCGAAGGCGGCAGCGATGGTGAAGCGCTCACCGATCTTGCTCAGGGCCTGGTAAGACTCGAAGACTTCCTCGGGCTGGGTGTATAGTTTGCTGGAGTCGACGCCGGTGTTGTCCACGCCGTCTTCTTCGCCTCCGGTGACGCCGAGCTCGATTTCGATCGTCATGCCGATCTTGTTCATCCGCTTGAAGTACTTGGAGCTGATCTCGAGGTTTTCTTCGAGAGGCTCTTCGCTGAGGTCAAGCATGTGGCTGGAGTAGAGCGGGAAGCCGCGCTTAGCGTAGAATTTTTCGCCAGCATCAAGCAAGCCGTCGATCCAGGGAAGTAGTTTCTTGGCACAGTGATCAGTGTGCAGCACAACCGTTACCCCGTAGGCCTCGGCCATGGTGTGGACGTGCATAGCACCGGAAAGACCACCAGCGATGGCGCCTTGTTGGTTTTCATTGCCAAGGCCTTTACCGGCGAAGAACTGGGCTCCACCGTTGGAAAACTGCACAATGACCGGGCTGTTGAGGTCACGAGCGGTTTCCAATACAGCGTTAATGGTGCTGCTGCTGGTAACGTTGACGGCCGGAATGGCAAACTTGTTTTCGTTTGCGTAGCGGAACAGTTCGGTTACTTCGTCTCCGTAGAGGACGCCTTTGCGGAAAGATTTCTTAGCCATGGCTTGTATTCATTTTGGGGTTCGGCCGCGAAGATACTAAACGGTCGGCTGATGGGGCGCCCCGAGAGCTATCGGGGCAGGTGCTGGGAAAAGTTGAAAAGCATTGTTTTACGGTCTCCCAGCTAAGCATTAATCGTAGGGTTTTCCGCTATGTCTACAATTTGATTCCGGAAAAATCGAGGCTATTAAAAAGTTCAATTGTAGAGGCAAGGTATGCCTTGCCTCTACAATTATTGACACTTTTGACCTTAGATTCCTCCGGAATCACTGGCGGAATACCCTCGTACTAATTGTATGCTTACAGTTTAAAATTCGGCCCCAGTACGTGCCCTTTCTCTTCGTAGAAATCGTGGATAATCTTAAGCACATCCTCTGCCTTGTCCACAACGGGAATCAGGTTCATATCATCAGGACTGATGGTGGCTTCTTTGTCCGCCATCGTCTCCTGGATCCAATCAATCATTCCACCCCAATACTCCGTACCCACCAGAATAACGGGCACTTTTGTGATCTTACGGGTTTGAATGAGGGTAAGGACTTCGAAGAGCTCATCCATCGTACCGAACCCGCCCGGGCAGGCGATGAAGGCCTGCGCGTATTTGACGAACATGACTTTGCGCACAAAGAAATAGCGGAAGTCAATGTCCTTGTCGTGGTCAACAAAAGGGTTGCTGCTCGTTTCAAAGGGTAAGTCGATGTTAAGGCCTATGCTGGCTCCTTTTTCCAGGCTGGCACCGCGGTTGCCCGCTTCCATTATGCCTGGGCCACCACCGGTAATGACGCCGTAACCTTCTTTTACCATAAGCTGAGCAATCTCCGTTGCCAGCTTGTAGTATTTGTGGTCGGGCTTTGTCCGGGCTGATCCAAAAATGGATACACAGGGACCAATCCGGTTCATTACTTCATAACCTTCCACAAACTCACTGATGACCTTGAACATGGTCCAGCTGTTTTCGCCAGTTACGTTAGTTTGCCATTGTCGGGGGGCATGGCTTTCCAGGGAGGGAGAATCTTTCATGTTTATTTTTTTAGGGCCGCAAAGATACCCGTATTGAGTAAAGTGGACGGATTTTGGACCGATTTGCCCTGCCTAAACCGTTTTCTTGAAGATTTTAGTCTCTTTTCTTTTAACAGAGGCAACGGTTGACGGCTTTGCGTCGTTCTTTCCAGCGAATATTCGCTGTAAGGCGAAGCTTACAACCCCGCTCTAAGAAAACCAACATGACTACTACTTCTCTTCAGGCCCCTATTTCGCGTTCCGTCAGTTTGATGCATAATCTGTCTACGGAATTACGAGTTCCGGGCCATCGCCTTCAATCCTTTACTCGTCTTCAGGATGATCTTTTCCTCGATCCAACGGACATTAAGCTGCTCATCGCTGGCCTGGAAAGCAAGCTGGAATTCTACCTGACGGATGAGGAAATGGCGCAGATTGAAACGGTTGGAGATATCCAGACCTTTTTCCTGCGGTAAGAAATTAGTGTTGATTTTGCAGTAGTAATGGTAGTATGATAGTAGTACAAAACTAATTTGGCAACTACTATCGTACTACCATTACTTTCATTCTACCGTTACTAACACTACTATTATACTATGCTACCTCACCATCTCAAAGTCAAACTGATAGCTTTGATAGCGGCTGCGCAGATTTAGTGTACTATCCGTCATTTCTTTGATGGTATAGGTAAGTGGGAGCTTAATACCTTCGGTTACTATTTCGTCTCCTTCCCACGTGTAGGTTCCGGGAGATTCATTGCCCATCAGGTTTGTTTCCAGCTTTCCATCTGGTTGGAAATCCATAACCAAACCATCAAGTAATTCAGTTTCCATATTGTTGCGCAGGGCACGCTTAAGTTCCCACTGGCCTTCCAGCGTCACCATGGCGTCAACGGAATTACCATCATTGATGCAAGAAGAGACAAATAATAAGGTTAGTACTGAAAACAGGAGATAGCGCATAAATTCAGTTTGTGCTGAAAGCCAGATAACGTAATAGGTTGGCCAAAGTTACATCGTAACGCGGATTATTCCCTGGCAGCAGCGCGCCGAAGCCGATCATTTATGGCCAAACCTAAGCCTTCCTCGGGAACAGGGTAGGCTATTACTACCGGGTAGTCTGCCTTACTTATTTCCCGAAGTACTGCGAATAAGTTTCTGGCTGCCTCATTAAGGTCACTGGATGGGGAGAGGTTGAAAACATCAAGTTTGCGGTCGTCCTGCATTATTTGATGCTCGTTTCCGAAAATGATGGCTGCACTACCGGATGGGTAGGGGTACAGCACATTTAATTTTTCTGCTATCCACATCTCTACTCCCGGCGAATAATGTTGACTCAGCATCCCCGGCGCCTCGGGCTGGCTGTTACTGTGGGTTTTCACTACTACGGGGTGGCCCAAAATCTCTTCAATCTTCTCTACTGGTAAGCCTCCCTTCCGAAGCACGGTCGCCACACCGCCGGGGAACCCAACGATGGTACTCTCCAAGCCAACACGGCAGGCTCCGCCATCCAGAATGTAATCAATCTTTTCCCCGAGCTGATCCTGCACGTGCTGAGCGCTCGTTGGGCTGACGAAGCCGAAAGGGTTCGCGCTGGGAGCGGCTACGGGGAAGTCAACGGCCGCCAGCAACTCTAGTGTTAGTGGATGGTCCGGAACACGCAGGGCAACGGTAGCAAGGCCCGCAGAAACAAGGTCAGGCACCTCCTTCTTTTTTGGCAAAACAAGGGTTAACGGGCCAGGCCAGACCTTTGCCGCCAGTAGACGTGCTTCGGCGGGTACTTCCTTTGCGTAGGCCAGAATTCGGTCCGCTGACGATTGATGAATGATCAGCGGATCGAACGACGGACGATTCTTTGCGGCAAAGATGTTGGCTACGGCACTTCTGTCGAGCGCATTCGCCCCCAGGCCATACACCGTTTCGGTGGGAATGGCGACAAGCTCACCGTTACGCAGGGCTTTGGCGGCAACGGGAACGGATTGGAGGGTAATGGCAGTCACAGCCGCGAAGATACGTTGATGGAGGATTTCAACGACATATTGCCCTGTCTCGTCAATTGACAAAGAAGAAAACAAGAAGGCACAAAAAAATCTTCGATAATCTACCAGTCTGAAGGGCCAAATACTATTGCCTGGAGCCGGGTAAAAGAGCAACTAAATAGCCGGCTACTCTTCAGTGAAAGAATGTTATCGGAGACCCGTTTTTGCTCCCTGAAAAACTCCTGTAGATAGTGGCAACTTTGGGCAGATCATTACTGTTCTCGCCACTTAAGATTACTAATATGCTTACTTTCTTCTTTGCCACGCTTGGCTCGCTTTTTTCACTGGTTAACCCACTTGGTGCGGTCCCCATGTATCTGACCCTGACGTCAGGCTACAGCGCAAAAATGAGTGAATTGATGGCCCGAAAGACGGCCATGTGGTTTTTACTCATTCTGGTGGTTTTCTTTTTCGCCGGCACGTTTATTCTGGATTTTTTTGGTATCAGTCTGAACGCGCTGCGAATCGCTGGCGGTTTGATCATTGTGAACAGCGGCTATGGATTACTGAACAGTAAGTTCAAAGAGCGGCGGGTCACGGATAAAATAGAGGAAGAAGCGCAGGAAAGCGAAGACATCAGTTTTACGCCGATGGCGATGCCCATGCTTTCTGGCCCGGGCAGTATCTCATTATTAATCGGGCTGTTTGCGCAACAGAGTGAATGGGTGAGCCGGGGGCTGATCGTAGGCGTGGTTGCCGTAATGGCCATCATCATTTGGGGGGTGCTGCATTTTGCCCCCGTTTTATTCCGCATTTTGGGCAGTGGTGGTCTGGCGGCCCTTAGCCGCATTATGGGCTTTCTGGTAATGGCCATTGGAATCGAAATGCTGATCGCCGGATTGGTAAGCCTCGTGCGGACGATGCTGTAAAAGAGCTGGCGCAAACGCAGGATGCAAGGAGAGGGTAGAAGAGCAGTGTTGGCTGATGGGAGCTCCCTGCTCTTTTATCCTTCCCCCCGCACCTGCGGTCCCGCGCCCTTATTTTCTGATCAGTGGTACACCCGTTTGCAGCAGGTGGTCCCCCTTGAGTTACCGCATTGGCTTGCCTGTGTAGTCCGCTCTGCCTAAGTTTGTTCTTCTTTGACCTCAGCCTTTACCACTAACCAGGTATTTTCCACCATAAGCTTGCTACCATGTCCCGGATATTTCTCGACAACTCCGCCACTACTCCACTGGACCCTACCGTTCTGGGAGCCATGACGGAAGTAATGGCTAATAATTACGGCAATCCTTCCAGCATCCACGCCGAAGGCAGGCAGGCCCGTGCCCTGATCGAGAGCGCCCGCAAGACCGTTGCTAATGCCCTTAACTGTAGCATCGGCGAGATCTTTTTCACCTCAGGTGGAACGGAAGCCAATAATATGGCGTTGAAGAATTCCGTCCGGGACCTGGGCGTAACGCGCATTATTTCTTCTCCCCTTGAGCATCACTGTGTGCTGCACAGTCTGGACGCCATCAAAGCGGCCAACACCGCTAAGGTCGAGATGGTGAAAATTGACGCTAAGGGTCACGTAGACCTTAATAGCCTACGTGAGCTCCTCGCTACCAGCGATGAGAAAACCCTGGTTAGCCTCATGCACGCCAACAACGAGATTGGGAATCTTCTCCCCATGGAAGAGGTGGCGACCATCTGCGAAGAAGCCGGGGCACTTTTTCACTGCGATACGGTACAGACAATGGGATACTTCCCCATCGATTTAGATAAAACCCGCGTAAGCTTTCTTTCGGGGTCTGCCCACAAGTTTTATGGCCCCAAAGGGATTGGCTTTGTGTATATCTGCAACGACAACATCATCAAGCCTTACCTCGATGGCGGCGCCCAGGAACGGAACATGCGCGGTGGTACGGAAAACATTTATGGCATCGTTGGCCTGGCTAAGGCCCTTGAGTTGGCGATTGCTGAAAGAGAGGCTCGGGCCGAAAAGATTCAAGCGGTCAAGGACCATTTTGTCCGCAGCATAAAAGAAACCTACCCTGAGGTAAGCTTTAACGGAGACCTTGATAAGGCTCACTACAAAGTAGTAAGTGTCAGCTTCCCCGAATCCGCCAAAGGCGATTTATTACTGATGAACCTAGATCTCAATGGCATTTCCGCCAGCGGTGGTTCAGCCTGTTCCAGCGGCATTGATGTTGGTAGCCACGTGATCGGTCATTTGAACCCCGATAGTAAGCGGCACACGGTTCGTTTTTCCTTCAGCCACCACAATACGGTAGAAGAGGTGAACGAAGTGATCGCTAAGCTGGAGGGGATGTTGTAGGACTAAATTCCTACCCAAACAACTTCCTTAAGTGAGTAGCCTCCTCTGGCTTTAAACGACCAGCTAATAGCAGACGAACTTCGCGCCGTCGCATAGCAGCTTCGTACCGTTGTTCTTCAATCTCAGAAAGCGGCACTACCTCTGGCACTGGAGTGGGCGTACCATTGTCTTTGTCCAGCGCCACAAAAGTGAAATAAGCATGGTGAGTCCGCCTAGGATTCAAGCCCTGCATGGTAGCGGCAGTAGCCTGTACATAAATTTCTAAACTGGTGTTGAAAGCCCGGGTGACGGTTGCTTCGAGCGTAACAACCTCACCGTTACGGATGGGCGAGCCGAAGGCAACATTGTCTACTGAAGCCGTAACAACGGGTTTAGCGCAGTGCTTTCCTGCACAGATGGCACAGGCAATGTCCATCCAACGCAGCATATTACCACCCATCAGATTGTTCTGCGGGTTGGTATCGTTGGGCATGACGAGCTCGGACATGATGGTCCGGCTTTCTTCAGTTTTCTTTGGCGTGGGGCGTTCCATGGGGGCGCTATGATTTGGCGACCGCAAAGGTAGCTCTTTGTGGGATAGGGAGGCTGCTGCGCGATGGTGCGTCCGGTCGATGCTGCCTCCGGCAGCGAGCGGTGGCGAGCTCCCTCTGGCAGCGAGTTGACTGACGTATGCGGGTGGTTTTGTTTGGTCGCTTCGCGACGTGATGTTTCACGCAAAAGAGGAAGGGAGAAGCGAAGCGAAATGATAGCCGTGAGGAAATTGATTACGTACAGGATTTACCCGACCTATTCTAAAATTTCCCATTCTATAATTCTCATCTCCTTCAGCTAAGGAAGGATCTACTTAATCATGACCCCCATCTTATTCAACACCGGAATCATTACCATCTCCTCGGGCGTAATGGAATTAGCCTTGAAGATGAATTTTTTGTCCAGCATTACTTCTTTATCATTGAAGCTGATCCAGTATTCATTCTGGATGGCAAAGAGCTCTTTTTGGATGGGCTCGATCTTTACGGCGATGTGGGAACCCATGCGCTGGTGGAAATGACGTAGCACAGTAGTGCTTTTGTCTGAGCCATTGATCATGCCATATCCCTGGCTGGTGATCAGGACATTATCCATCGAGTCTTCCCGAAGGTTGATGACGAAAATATCCCAGATTTCTTCTTCGTATTTACCGTCGCGGGGGACAGCAGCAACGACAACATCTTGAACAGCTGGAGTGAGTATATCTTGTTTCATGGGACTAGAAAGTTTGGAGACGATAGGGTCGTAAAATCGCCGCGAATATAGTCCTCAGAACGATGCCTTGCCAATTAGCAGTACTAATTGACTGTTATAATTGTGATAAAACTCTACGGGGATTCTGCCCTTGCGGGCAAGTTTTTCCCGGATGTAATTTCTTTTTGCCAGGAATAGATGATCCTACCGCGGGGAAAATGGCCTCATACTTTGCCTAGTTCCGTCGGCTTTCAAACTCTTTTCGAATAGTTTTTACCGTTTCTGACTGCTGCCCGGCAAGGCATTGAACTCACCGGAAATGCCGATGATGGGCTTTCTGCTGTCCGTCCTTGCTCTTTACAACCTCCCTTAGCACCTGCGTTCGCGCCCGAATTGCCTACTGGTGGAAATCTGACCCAAAACCGACTAATCCAAACAACTAATCCTGCGTACTTTTGTCTTCTCTACGCAAGTGCCTATTTGTATGATCGATCTTCCCGTTGCCCCCTCGAAAAGTGAACGCAAACGCAAGCCAGACTGGCTACGTGTTAAGCTGCCCATTGGACCAGAATACAAAAAGGTCCGTAAGCTGGTAGACGAGTATAAGCTTCACACCATCTGCCAGAGCGGTAACTGCCCGAATATGGGCGAATGTTGGGGCGCCGGGACGGCTACTTTCATGATCCTTGGTAACACCTGCACCCGTTCGTGTAGCTTCTGTGCCGTAAAAACCGGCCGGCCAACGGAATACGACACCGATGAGCCTCGTCGCGTAGCGGAAGCCATCGACCTCATGCAGGTAAAGCACGCCGTGCTAACGAGTGTAAACCGCGATGAACTTAAAGACCGCGGTGCCGAAATCTGGTACCAAACTGTTCACCAAATTAAGCAGCGGACGCCGCAGGTGACCATCGAAACACTCATCCCCGATGTTCGCGGAAA
>CALIGP010000146.1 GCA_938021455.1 uncultured Lewinella sp.
CTTTTTTCACCCTTCAATCACCGCCCGTACGCTTCCCTTCAGCAACAGCCGTCTCTTCGCCTCCTCGTAGGGAATGTCCAGTGCATCAACGATCATCTTCGTTCCCCGGTCCACGAGCTTGGCATTGGAGAGTTGCATGTCGACCATGCGGTTATCTTTCACGCGGCCGAGGCGGATCATCGTGGTGGTGGTGATCATATTGAGGATGAGCTTCTGAGCCGTACCGGATTTCATGCGGGTGCTACCAGTGACAACCTCGGGGCCGACGACGGCGACGATGGGATGGTCCGCGTGCTCGGTAACGGGGGCACCGGGGTTGCAAGTCACGCAGGCCGTGAGGATGCCCCGCTCCTGACAAGCCTTGAGCCCGCCCACGACGTAGGGCGTGGTACCGGAGGCAGCGATGCCGATCAGGGTGTCGTCGGGGCCGATGTGGTGGGCTTCGAGGTCGACCCAGCCCTGCCCTTCGGCGTCCTCGGCTGATTCAACGGGGTGGCGGAGGGCATGGTCTCCGCCGGCGATGAGGCCCACGACCCACTCGGGTGGCACGCCGAAGGTGGGTGGACATTCACTGGCGTCCAGTACGCCAAGGCGGCCACTGGTGCCGGCCCCAGTGTAAAAGATGCGGCCACCGCGCTGCATGCGCGGCACAATGTCCTCCACCAGGGCCGTCAGCGCCGGAATGCACTTTTCTACGGCCAGGGCGACTTTCTGGTCTTCGCGGTTAATGTTGGTCAGCAGCTCCAAAGTAGATTGCTGCTCCAGGTGGCGGTAGGGGCCGGGTTGTTCGGTGATCTTTTGCATCAGGTACGTTTGTACCGCCGACTTCAGTCGGCGGTCTCAGAATTGTGCCGACTGAAGTCGGCCCTACAAATGTACCACCCGCCGCGTAGCTACGCCCTCCGGCCCGCTGGCCCGGACGAAGTACACGCCCGCACTTAGCTCCTTCAACCGCCATTGCACCTGCGTCTGCGCCGCATGAGTAGACGGTAGATTGTAGGCGGTAGTCTGTAGGGTGGTCGATCTAAGCACCCGCCCCTGCACGTCCAGCAAAGCCACCTCCCGGACGCCTGCCGGCAGCCCTGAGATCGTCAGTTCATCCGCCACCGGGTTCGGGAACACGCTAAAATCAAAGGCTGGCCGAACGGCCGAGAAGAGTCCCGTAGAGAGATCATTGCGCAAGTCCGTCTCGTAGAAGCTAATGCCTCCCCGCTCATTCCCCACCACCATTTCCAGCACTCTGTCGCCATCAAAATCAGCTAGTGCAGGATTAGTGAACGCCCCTAAGTCTAGACTATCCACAGTTTTCGTCAGCAGCGTAAACGGCTCCGTATAGGCGGAGTCTGCACCAAAACGATACACCTCAATTGTTCCGCTGCG
The DNA here is from genome assembly GCA_938021455.1 of uncultured Lewinella sp. Taxonomy (GTDB): domain Bacteria; phylum Bacteroidota; class Bacteroidia; order Chitinophagales; family Saprospiraceae; genus Neolewinella. The sequence goes on from CALIGP010000146.1 coordinate 1,381, forward strand.
GTTACCGCTTATCACCAGGGTGAAGTCATCGTTTTGCACAACCGCTGGCGTCGGGTGGCCCGTACTTACCCCCGGCGCGTTCGTGTTGATGCCACCAAGCTGTAGCACATTTCCTGCAGCAGAAGTCGACGGATCAAAGGCGGGCTCAGTAGCCGTTCCAATGTTCCGGTAAAAGCGAATACGGCCATCAAAACCGCCCAGCAGGATGTCCAACAGACCATCCCGGTCAAGATCCGCCAGCGCTGGCTTACTGAACTGTCCGGCATCAATGCCTAGCCACTCAAATTGCAGTGGAGCGAAAGTCGCCTCGCGGCCAGCCCCCGCCGTGTTCTCACCAAAGACGATTTTGCCGCTACGTTCGCCGATAATGACATCTTCGTCCCCATCACCGTCCAAATCACCGAAAGCCGGCGCGTAGCCCCAGCTTGTTGTCATGAAAGCGCTCAGACCGAGGTAGTCTTCGGAGACGAGTTCGAAAGTGATGGCACCGCCCGAAGGGGTCACGTTACGAAACAACCGAAGTCGGCTGTCGAGAAAATTAGTGCCCGTGAATTCATCGTTATTACCCACCACCAAATCGGGGCGGCCATCGGCGTCGTAATCAAAAGTGGTCACGTTAGCGGAGGTACCAACGTCAATCATTTCATCAACGAGCAACGTCTTTTTCTGTAAGACGAATTCAGGTTCAGCATCACTCCCCACATTGCGATAATACCACATCACTTCCACATCAGTTCCGTTGAGGGTTACGGACGGGGAGGCGACGAGATCGCGGGCGCCGTCCTGGTCTACGTCCAGGTGGAACCCGGCGGGGAAGGAGGGTATATCCGCTTCCACACCATCTTCTTTCCAAACGGAGTCTTGCGCTGAAATCCAGGCCTGCTCCCGGCTACCATTATTGAAGCCCAACACAAGTCCATCGAAGGAGATATCGCCGAGCATAATGTCGCTCAGACCATTCCCATTATAATCGAGCGTCAGCAGCGTTGAGCCGGAATGACGAGGCCGTCCGCCGCCGCCAGGCCCGAGCAGGTTATTAAAACAATCTCCTGGCCCTGAGCCCAGGTCGAGCGCCGGGCTAAGTCCGCTTTCGAAGAAGCCGCCCCAACATTGATCGGCGAGTTCGTAGAGTAAAGTATCGGCACCAAATCCACGCTCTACGCCCATATTTCGGTAATACTCAACGTACCCTCCGCCAACACTGAAGGTCAGGATATCCAGGTCACCGTCAAAGTCAATGTCATCTATGGCTGGATAGTCGATACTGGAAACGAATATGGGGCTGGGCCTTCCTTCAAATGGGAAGTACAGTTGGGGCAGCGGGTTGCCGAAGTTGACCAGGTCAAACTCCAGGAGACCGTCTACCCGGCGGCGACCACGGTAAACGGCAATACCGTCTACGGCCGAGGCGTAGGTGAAAATATCTGGGATGTCGTCCAGATTATAATCCCGGATCATCACCCATTCCCGAATCTCTTCCGGGAAGTGGGCCACCAGCTCAGGAGCTTCGTTGTAGCTGTCTCCACCAAGGCCACGAAGGCTCAGGTGAATTTCACCGGCCTTATCGAAAACGTAGAGGTCATCCGTGCCGTCGCCGTCCAGGTCCGCCGTCTGCGGCTGCGGGGTGTTCAGACCTCCGAACCAAGCTAATTCGAGAGGGCCGCTGGCGGTGGTAACCTCAGGATAGCTGGGGCTAAGTTGAATGGTCTGCGCGTGGAGTCCCCCCCCGGCAAAAAAACAAAAGCAATAGAGAAGTAAACAGCTGCAGGGGATACGTTTCATGGATAGCTTTTGCGGGCGCGAACGCAGGATGCAAGGGGAAGGTAAAGGAGCAAAGAACCCCTTCTCTTTGCTATTAACGGATGAAGGGAGGGAATCGTTTGTCTGCTTTCTGACGGGAGGGGAAACTATAGTGGACTCGGTTACTACAGGTGATTTTTGAAATTTTCGGCGAATGACCAGGCTTATTACCTAAAACCCGGGCCTGTAGTAACCGAGCCTTCGCTTCGGAGAAGTATTGTCCCAAGAATTTTCACTTCTCGTGGCCGAGGGTACTATAGTGATCCATAAGTTTTACATCTATTTACACCTCAGATGCTCGCTTTGGCGAAGGGTCAGGATACATTAGCCGGACATTAAAAACCAGCTCGATAATGCAGCATTACCTCCTTCCCTTCTTATTGATCACCCTGATAATGCTTCCAGGCTGCGCAGTAAAACAAGGCACACCATCAGATACCGTCGTTAAGGAAGTCGAATCGACAACTCCGGTAACGGCCTCCATTACGGAAGTACTTAAAGCCAACGATCACTTGCCAATTGCAGAACGTGTCGCCCTGTACCGCAAGCTCAGGAAAGAGCAACCGGAGGCTTACAACTTCTCGAACCAGGACGAACTGACCATGTACGGCTACAACCTGCTGTGGGGAGATAATACAGCGGAGGCCATCGAAGTCTTTAAACTGATGGTCGCCGAGTTCCCCAATACCGCCAATAATTATGATAGCCTCGGCGAGGCTTACCTGGCGGCTGGAGACGAAGAAAAGTCGCTGGCTAATTACCAGAAAGCGCTGGAGATGGACCCCGACAATTTTGCCGCCGAAGACGTTGTGTATCGGTTGCAAAACCCCGGTTACATCCCGGAAACCGACAAAGAGAAGTTCGCGAAGGTCTACTCCATCGCGGAATACCGGGCCGATCTGGATCAACTGGCGGCAAGACTCCTGAAAGTCCATCCCAACGCGCTCAAATTCATCTCTGCCGAAGACTTCCACTCGCTGATCGAAGAGAAAAAAGCGTTGGTAACCGAGCAGATGACCTACGCTGAATTTCGCTGGCACTGCGCGGAAGTCATCGCCAGCGTTAACTGCGCCCACACCTCCATGGGGCGTTTTAGACTAGAGAGCGATATGCTGCCGACTCCATTAAGATTCCCGATACAAACCCGGCTGATCGACGGACAGTTGTTCGTGCTGGACCCGATGAGCAACGAGGGATTAGTAGCCATAAAGGACGAAATCCTGAGCATCAACGGCGTTCCCGTTGAAGATCTACTCAAAGACATCTATCGCCGGATCCCGTCTCAGGGATACATTGAAACCACCAAGCGGCACGAATTCAATTTCTGGGGTACGGGAATGATCGCCTACGCGCTGAACTTTCCGAAAACCTACGAAGTAACCGTCAAGGGCAAAGAGTCGTCCATCACCCTAAAGCCCGCCGAAACGGTCCGCAATCACTTTGGCAACCCCGCCATCAAGGGCTGTGGCGAGCCACTCTGTTACGAGGTTATGGAAGACGGCAAATCCGCCGTTCTCACGATTCAGTCCTTCAACTTCTACGCCTGGAACAATCTGGATGTTTACGAATCTTTCATGGACGAGACCTTCCGAAAAATTACGGCGGGCGGCATCGAGCACCTGATCATTGATCTCCGTTATAACGGGGGAGGCTCGTCTGAGTCGAGCATTTACCTGCTACGCCACCTGATGAAACAGCCATTCACCTATTACTCAAGGGCAGAATCTGAAGGCAAGCGGGAGAAAGCGACTGGTGAATACGTCCAGCAGCCCTTCGATACCACCTACCAGGGCAAACTCTACTTTCTCATTGACGGTATTGGGAATTCAACAACGGGCCACTTTATGTCATTGGCCAAAAAATGGAAACTCGGCACCATCGTCGGAGAAGAGTTAGGCTCTAACCAATTTTGCTCCGCTGGACAAACCGTTTGCCGACTGTCAAACTCTAAGGTGCTATACTACGTGGCCAACAATACACACGTTTCCACAGCGACTTCTCTTCCGGACGAGACGGGTATTCTACCCGATCATTACGTTAGCCAGAGTATTGACGATTATCTGGATAAAGTAGACACTGTCCTAGAATTTGCGATTGGGCTGACGCGGGAGTGACGGGGGATGGGTCGAGAGTGGGTAACGCCGGATATATAACTGATTGTAGAAACCTCCCTACCGTCGGCGGACGGGCCAAGCTGCGCAAGGCTCGGCCGACGACTGGCTAGCTCGTCGGCCGAGCGTTACGACGAAGGAGTTTCGCTCGTCCGCCGAGTGTAGAAACTTGCAATCGGTTATACATGAAGTAATAACCCTCCCGCTTTCTAACAAGAAGTAATCACTTATCTTGTCCCGACCCAACCACACACTATGCCTTTTCATACCTTGAAGCTCACTGCTCTGATCTTTGGTCTTTTTTTCGCTTTCTCTCCACTCTCCGCCCAATCTGACGGTGGAGATTGGCTCTACGATCTCGAATACACCGCCGAGGGTCTCACCTTCCCCGCCGCCGCCGAGGGCGTCGAAATCAATGGTGAGGCCATCGAGTTAACCGTTGCTGGCGGAAAGAAAGTCGTCGTCATTGAGCCGGGTCTGAAGCTGATCAAAGCCAACGGACGCACGGCATTGTATCACATCAAAGATGCTGCTGGTGCGACGCCCAATCACCTGCGGCGAATCCCGCTCTGGCTGTCTATCCTACCGCCATTAATCGCCATCGGGCTCGCACTGATCTTTAAAGAAGTACTCATTTCCCTGTTTGCGGGTGTCTGGGTTGGGGCCTTTCTGGCGGGTGGTTTACGGTTCGAGGGCTTTCTGGGCATCATCAAATCTTTGCTGGCAACGGCGGACCATTACATCCTGGATGCGCTCAACGACGGGGGCCACCTCTCCGTCATTCTTTTCAGTTTATTGATCGGGGGCATGGTGGCCATCATCAGTCGTAACGGCGGTATGGCCGGGGTGGTACATCGGATGACAAAATATGCGACCACGCCCAAAAGCGCTCAAGTCATCACCTGGGCCCTCGGGGTCGCCATCTTTTTCGACGACTACGCCAACACGCTCATCGTGGGTAATACGATGCGGTCGGTTACGGACCGCTTCCGGATCAGCCGCGAAAAACTGGCCTATATCGTTGACTCCACGGCAGCGCCGGTAGCCAGTATTGCCTTCATTACCACCTGGATTGGCGCAGAGTTGGGTTACATCGGCGATGCCGCCGAGGGCACCGCCGCCCTGGCCAACCTGACGCCCTACGCCATCTTCCTCGAAAGCCTCAAGTACAGCTTCTACCCCATCCTCACCCTGGCCTTCATCCTGATGCTCGTGCTGACGCAGCGCGACTACGGCCCCATGCTCAAAGCCGAAAAAAGAGCCCGCGAGACCGGCCTCGTCAAAGCGGCTGACGAAGGCGCCGACGAGGTCGGCGAAACCGAAGACCTCACGCCCGTTAAAGGCGCGCCGCTGCGCGCCCGCAATGCCATCATTCCCGTAGTAACGGTTATCATCATGACCATCGTTGGACTACTGGACACTGGCCTGGCGTCTATGTATGACGGGCTGGCCAACCCTCCCGGCAGCGATGGCTGGGGCGCTACCTGGTCTGCTATGGACGGCAGTTTTTTCACCAAGCTGGGCAATGTGATTGGCTCGGCGGATAGCTACGTCGCGCTGCTGTGGGCAAGCATCAGCGGGGTCGTTATGGCTATCATCCTCAGCGTTAGTCAAGGTATCATGAATATGGAGCAAACGATGGGCAGTCTTACCTCTGGTTTCAAGGCCATGTTCTCGGCCATCATGATTCTCACTCTTGCCTGGGCACTGGCCATCACGACGGAGGAACTGCATACAGCGACCTTCCTGGTTGATCTCCTGGGCGACAGCCTCAACCCCTATTTTCTTCCACCGATCATCTTCGTGCTTTCCGCCCTCATCAGCTTCAGCACGGGCTCCAGTTGGAGCACAATGGCCATCCTCTACCCCATCGCTATCCCACTGACGGCGGCGGTAGCCGCCGGGGCAGGCTGGGATATCGACGCAACCCAGGGCTTGCTCTACAACGTGATCTCTATCGTGCTGGCAGCCTCCGTCCTTGGGGATCATTGTTCGCCGATTTCAGACACGACAATTCTCTCGAGCCTGGCTTCCGACTGTAACCACATCGATCACGTAAGTACACAGTTGCCCTATGCACTTACCGTCGGAGTAGTAGCGCTGGTCCTCGGCTTCCTGGCCTCCATGCTGGGCGGTGGCTGGGCTCTCTGTATGCTGCTGATGCTGGTGGGTATGGCCGCACTG
>CALIGP010000147.1 GCA_938021455.1 uncultured Lewinella sp.
ACGGCGATCAATCAATTATCCGTCCTTAAGGAAATGCTGGGGGATCTGCGAAAGGTGAAAAGAATCGTCAAGGTATTGGGGATGGTTAACTCCGACCCCAATTTCGTCGAACAGCCGAAGGTAATCAATGGCTTCTCTGACCTCATGGTGGAGGTCTTTGGTGATCGGGGCCGCCACGCCCGGGCAGCGGTAGGTATGGCTTCTTTGCCCCGGGCACAGGCGGTGGAAATTGAATTGGTGGTGGAGGTGTATGATTGATGGGGGCAACCCCAGAGTAGGAGGATTCAACAAACTTGAATGAGGGACGGAGGGTTGGCGTAGCCGGACCGTAGTCCCTCGAACTAGAACCATTCACGGCTCTGTCGCTCTTTCCCCTCGAAAATATCGCGGATCGTCTTAGATGCCATAACTTACGTTTTATGAAAGCGCCCTTCTTCATCCTTTGCTGCCTTTTGACTATTACGGCCACCGCCCAGGAGCTAAAAATGCAAGCCAGCGGCCGGCTCATCCTCGGTACTTACACCGAACGGACAGCTTCCGTTTCCTGCGGAGACATTGATGGAGACGGGGATAATGATATTCTGGTTGCCAATGGCCGCCATTGGCCCGGACAAAATCGCGTATTCGTAAATAACGGCCGGGGCATCTTTACCGTCGAAAGAAATTTAGGCAGCGACCGGGCGACTACCTACGCCACGGAGCTGGCGGACCTGGATGGTGACGGTGACCTGGACGTTGCCGTCGGCAACGATATGGCGCCCAATGCTTTGTTTATGAACGACGGGACAGGTCACTTCACCCACGCCGGCACCTTTGGCAAGGCCTATTCCTCCACTCGCAACCTTACCCTGGGAGACCTGGACGAGGACGGGGACATCGACATTCTGATTACCAACCGTGGTCGCGTCAATGAGATTTGCCTGAACGACGGGAAGGGGAACTTCTCAGATACCCGCGAATTCGGTAATAAATCGGACTCCACCATCGACGTGGAAATCGCCGACATGAACGGCGACGGGCAACTCGACCTTGTCTTGGCTAATCGGGACGATCAGCAGAACTACGTTTATCTCAATGATGGTAAGCTGGGGTTCACGGAGAAGGTTCCCTTTGGAACGGGCAAGGATAATACCCGCTCCGTGGGCGTCGCAGATATCGACGAAGATGGTTTCCCCGACATCATCACCGCAAACATCGGAGAGTCGAACGTGATTTATTATGGTAGCAAGCTGAAACCCTTTTCCCGAAGTGAAGCACTGGATTCGGATTCACTCTACAGCTTTGCCGTCGCTGTTGCAGACGTAGACGGCGATAACGATCAGGACATCATCGTTGGCGATTACGAAAGCCCCAATGCCGTTTATCTGAATAATGGCCAGGGCAAGGCTTGGGCGAAATACCCCCTGACGGAGGACGGATTCAACACCTACGACATCATCGCTGCCGACCTGAACGGTGATGGCCTACCCGAAATCATCGAAGCCAACTCAGACGCTATCAATCGCTACTTTTTCAACCGGACAAAAGACTAATGCTATGAGATTCACTACACTTTCCTGCCTACTGCTATTCCTTTTCGCCTTCGGGAACGCCACTACCGTTACCGCCCAGTCAGATCCCCTGAAGCTGAAATACTTCGGTGCTGCCGGCTGGGAAATCACGGACGGAACTATCAAAGTATTGGTAGACCCCTACCTCACGAGAATCAAGCTGGGGACCGGCCCCAGCATCAGCCCGGACGATACGCGGGCAACGGTTGAGCGGGAGGACATCTTCGTCTCCGATACCCTGCTGATCGATACCCTCATTACGGATGCCGACTTCATTCTGGTGCATCACTCTCACTTCGATCACCTCGCGGACGTGCCGTACATCGCCCGGATCACGGGCGCCAAGGTGGTCGGCACCGAAACGACCTGCAATATCCTGCGGGCCTACGGTATTCCCGACGAACAGCTCTACCCGGTGAAGGGTGGGGAAGACTACCAGTTCGACAACTTCTCCGTGCGCGTTATTCCTTCTATCCATTCTGCGCTCAACGCCAAGCACTACATCGATAACCGCACTTACGCCGAAGTGCCCAAGGCACCGCTGAAAGTCTCGGAATTCATCGAAGGCGGTTCGCTGATGTTCAAGGCCCGCTTCGCTAATCATGATGTATTGACGATGGGCTCCATGAACTTTGTGGAAAGAGAGCTTCAGGGCATCGAAACGGACATCCTGATCGCGGGCGTCAATCGCTCTCAGCTTGGTCTTTACAAGTACGACGAACGGCTGTTGAAGGTGACGAATAACCCCAAGATTATCATCCCTACCCACTGGGATAATTTCCGCGTTCCCTACGGCTTCCCGCAGCAAGAAATTGCGGAGTCTAAGTTGTTCCCTTTCCGAGACCATGTCAAGCATCTGTCTCCGGAAACGAAGGTGATTATTCCGCAGCATTTGGGGACGATTGTTATTGAGTAGAAGAGTCAGCGAGTCACAAAGTCAAGCAGTGCTTCGTAATGGCGGTAGCTGCTTTTTTGCGATTATCCCTTTATGCTTTATTTATAAGCTGGTGAATAAGCCCGAAAGTAAAGATCCTGAGTAACGCAAGCGAAACCCACATTGTCCCCAACCTTCCAGGCCCCATTCGATTACAAGAATACGGGGTGGGCATTTTCGTTGGGGCAACAACGAAATCTGCCCTGAAAAAGGCGATCAAGAAAGGACTCGTTACCGTTAACGGCGCCGTTGCTACTACGGCTACTTTCATCCGTGGAGAGGAGTGCATTTGCTTGTCCACTCCTCCGGAAGTAAAGCCAGCTAGAAAGTTGGTTTTTTCCCTCACCGTTTTATTTGAAGACGATCACTTGGCGGCGATCCATAAGCCTGCGGGGATTTTGGTCAGCGGGAATAAGTTTAAGACGATTGCGAATGCCTTACCACAAAACCTTCAGCGAAGTAGTCTGTCCGATGCAACAAAGCCCCAGCCCGTACATCGGCTGGACTACGCCACTACGGGGATACTATTGGTTGGGAAAACGAGCAGCAGCATCCGGGCGCTGAATCGGATGTTTGCGGACAAGGAGATTGAGAAGATCTACTACGCCGTTGCCATTGGTGAGATGGAGGAACAAGGAGATATTAGGGCTGAAATTGACGGCAAGCCATCCCACTCCATTTACACGCTGCATAAGTCAGTACCCTCGACGAGGTTCGGAAAGCTCAACCTGCTGGAGCTAAAGCCCCAAACGGGCCGCAGGCACCAGCTGCGCAAACATCTATCCGGTATCGGTAACCCGATACTGGGGGACAAAGACTATGGCATCGAAGGCTTAATTCTAAACGGTAAAGGAATGTATTTGCACGCGTATTCGTTAGGCTTTGTTCATCCGTTTACGGGGGAGAGGATGGTCTTGGACGATGAG
>CALIGP010000148.1 GCA_938021455.1 uncultured Lewinella sp.
GTCTCTTCGAGCCCGCTCCGAGGTCCGGAGGAGAGGGGTGACCCTTCGACACTAATTATCAGTAAATTATAAGGTTTTCACTCTCTAACAATAATCTAATTCAGAGTGGTGAATCTCAAATTCTAACCACCCTACCTCCAACCCCTCCTAGGTACGGTAGCTATACCAGACTATCAAACTACAAGACTACCCATGCTCTCCCTCCCCCACCTTTACGTAGCTCCCAGTCCCCTCGGTGGCCGGGGCGTATTCACCGCCCGGGAGATCCCGGCAGAAACGGTAATTGAACTCGCGCCGGTAATTTTACTCTCTTCTGAAGACCGAATCAGCATTCACGAAACCCACCTCCACGACTATTACTTCCAATGGGATGGTGACCGCGCCGCCATTGCCCTGGGGCTAGGCTCGCTTTACAACCACGCCGATCCGGCGAATGCTGCTTTTGAACTCGACTACGACTTTGAACAGATTCGATTTATGGCTTTAACGAGCATCCCCGCTGGCAGCGAGATTACCATTGACTACCGATTAGGGGATCCGGAGATGAAGTTGTGGTTCTGATTGCGTTAATAGCTCTAACAGATTATTAGGGCATGGAATGTATTCAGGCGCGGGCGCAGGTGCAGAGTAGTGGGATGAAGACTGTTTTTCAGATTGAGCTAAAGTAATTCCACGCCTACCTGCCCTTTACCACCGTCCCCTTGTCAACCATCCTGCTACCGTATTTTTTTGCGTAGTTAGGCCTCATTTTATTTTATCCTACTATTTTTTACGGTAAAAAGCCTCGTCATTACTTACTTTGTGGTCGGTTTTGTCTTGTAAGCACTTTTAATTTCATCTCTTATGAAAGGTATTGTTTTTACAGAATTTCTTGAGATGGTTGAATCCAAATTCGGTTATTCTGTTGTAGATCAAATTCTTGATGCGTCGGATCTACCCTCTGAAGGAATCTATACTGCTGTCGGCACTTACGACCATGCAGAAATCATTCAACTATTATCTAATCTATCTTCCGAAGTTGACCTCCCACCAGCAGTTTTGCTGAAAGAATTTGGTTCCTACCTGTTCAACGCATTCCTGAAAAACTATCCCATATTTTTTAGCGAAGTGAATAACGTTGTAGACTTCCTTAAATCTATTGACGGACACATCCACGTCGAAGTTCAAAAGCTTTATCCCGAGGCCGCTCTTCCAACTTTCGACTATGAGCTTGATGAAAACCGCTCCATCACTTTAATCTACCGGAGTGAACGCAAAATGTCCGCTCTGGCGGAAGGGCTTATCGAAAAATCCATTGAGCACTTTGGCGAGCCATATCAGGTGTCTTCTGAACTATTAAAGGAGGACGGTAGTGTCGTCAGGTTCTTCATTGCAAAAGTGTAGGTAATGACTGAACTGGAGCTTCTGAAAAAAAAATTGGCCCGCGCGCAAGCAGCAAGAAAGCAGGCAGAGGACATCCTTGAAGCTAAAGCTTTAGAGCTGTATGAGGCAAACCAATCCTTAGTGGCTTTCAATGCTTCTCTGGAACAGGAGATAGAAGTACGCACACAGCAGTTACTCTCTAAAGAAAATCAGTACAAGGCGTTAATAAACAACGCAAGTGACATAATTTTCACTACAGATGATGAAGGGTACTTTTTAATGATCAACCCCATTGGTCTGGGGAAATTTGGCTACCAGCAAGAAGACATTATCGGGGCCAGATACGTAGACTTTATCCTCGAGGATTATCGGGAAGAAGTCTTTGCTTACTACACCAAAATAAAAGAAGAGGATATTGCTGAATCCTACCTTGAATTCCCCGTATTGACGGCTAATAACGAAGTTATTTGGGTTGGTCAAAGTGTAACCAAATTAGAAGAGCAAGGAAAGACGCTTTATTCAGCTGTTGCCCGAGACATTACGGAAAAGGTAAGTAACCTTCAGGAACTAAAGAAGGTAAACAGCCGGTTTTCTGCCTTGCTGGAAAACATGATTGATGGCATCCTGGTGGAAGACGAAAACCGTAAAGTAGTGCTCGTCAATCAGGCGTTTACCAGCCTGTTCAACATTCCGATGACTCCTGAAGAAATGGTCGGGCTGGACTGTGCCAACCTCGCCCTTGCAGCAGCCGACTATTTCGTTGAGCCTGATCTTTTCCTTGAGCGAATTTTAGAAATTATAAAAACCCAAAAAATTGTCATCGACGAAGAGCTCCCCACCAAGGATGGGAAGGTATTCTCTCGGAATTTCATACCGATTCAAATCGATGGAGAGAACAAAGGAATTTTATGGTATTACTCTGACATATCGGATCGGCGAAACAGAGAAATCATCCTGAAGAGAAGCGAAGAAAAATATCGGGGAATCATTGAAAACATGGAACTCGGGATTTTGGAAGTAGACACTGAAGGAGGAATCATCAGAGCCTACGACCGGTTCAATGAAATGACGGGGTACACGAATGAAGAATTAATTGGCAGAAAGGCAAAAGAAACTTTAGTAGTAGATGAATACGGCCTGGCTTTTACGGAACAGACCATCAGGCGAAAAAACGGAATTTCCAGTGCGTTCGAAATGAAAATCCGCAGGAAGGACCAGTCTGAAATTTGGGTATTGGTAAGTGGTGCCCCCTTCTACAATGAGTTAGGAGAGGTGGTAGGATCTATCGGCCTACACTATGACATTTCCTCGAGAAAAGAACTCGAGTATGATTTAAAGATGGCCAAGGAAGTAGCCGAAAAGGCTCAGCAAGCTGAAAAGCAGTTTCTGGCCAGTATGAGCCATGAAATACGTACTCCGCTCAACGCCATTATTGGCATGACTCATCTTCTGGCGGACACTAAGCTAGAGCCCTCTCAACAAGAGTATTTAGAAGTCCTGTCTAATTCTGCAAGCTTGCTTCGCAATCTTATTTCAGACATCCTGGACATCTCTAAAATTGACGCAGACACCATTGAGATACAAGAGAAGCCCGTTGACATTGGCTTAATTGGCAAGCAATTACTCCCGACCATTAGTGTTAAAGCCAGAGAAAAGGATCTACAGTTTCAGTTTCACCTGGATGGTGCCATTCGGAACACTGTCTTATCAGATAACCAATTATTGAGCCAGGTTCTACTTAACCTTCTCAGCAATGCAGAGAAGTTTACGGCAACCGGTTCGATCGACCTTACCGTAAACCTTGAAAAAGAAACGGATACTCATTATCATTTATACTTTGCGGTAACTGACACCGGAATTGGCATGACGGACCGGGAAGCTAGTCTCGTTTTTGACCAATTCACGCAAGCTAACGCAGCCATTAGAAACGAATATGGAGGTACGGGACTAGGTCTTTCCATATCTAAACGATTGGTCTCTCTAATGGGAGGAGAACTGGAAGTAAAATCTAAGAAAGGAAAAGGATCTACCTTTTATTTCCGCCTGGTGCTGCAGAAAGGCCCTCTCCTTTTGGAAGAAAAGACGAGTCCACTCATTGTCAAAGATGACACAAGTGCCTTCAGCGGCAAGAGAGCCTTGGTTGTTGAAGACAACTTGATGAACATCAAGTACCTTTCTACTTTGTTGAAAAAATGGGGCTTCCATTTTTCTGTCGCAAATAATGGACAGGAGGCTATTGACATCTTCCTAGAGAATGATTTTGACATCATCTTCATGGATCTACAAATGCCCATCATGGACGGGTACCAAGCAAGCAAAGAAATTAGAGCAATGGGCACCCGGGGTGAAATCGTCCCCATAATCGCATTGACGGCTTCTACTTTCCTGTCCAAGAAAGAATTAGCCATGAAGGCAGGAATATCAGACTTCGTCTCCAAGCCATTTACCCCTGACCAATTATTGAGTGTGATGGGAAAGCTCCTGAATACGACTGAGCTACCTCCTGAAAGTTCTTCCGAATTTTCTTTCAGCAACCAGCTTGACAAGGACTACCTCAAAAAGATATACGGATCTGACACAGCATACGCCTTTGAAGTATTCTCAATATTCCTTGATATTATCGACGGAGAATTCAATACTATATTTGCCGCAATTAAGGCTGAGGACACCAAGGAACTACAACGTGGTCTGCACAAAATAAAACCTACCTTTTCCATGGTCGGGCTAACTGGTTTAACGAAAAAGCTGGAGGTTTTAGAAAAAAACGTTGCGCAACAATCGATTCAGGAAAGTAGCCAACAGATCGATGAACTCGCTAAAACCCTGGATTCGATAAAGCCCCTGCTGGAGTCAGAGAAATCTGCACTTTACAAGCAATTAAATTTGACTCCATGAAATGTATTATCATTGAAGACGAGGTGATGGCTCGAAAATCATTAGAGCATCTTTGCGCCAAAGTAGACACCTTTGAGATGGTAGGTGTTTTTGAAGACGCGAGTCAAGCGGCTGGGACAGTTGACGAGGGAGACATAGACTTAATGTTTCTGGACATTGAGTTGCCGGGTATATCAGGCATAGAATTTCTGGAACAACTCCCCTACCTACCACAGGTTGTATTTACCACTTCCAATACCGATTACGCCTTTGAAGCTTATCAATATGACGTAACTGATTTTCTAAAAAAACCAATCACCTTACAAAGGTTTCTAAAGGCTGTTGAGAAGATAGAACTTCGCGAAAAAGAGCTGAAAGCAATTGCTTATGCCAGCGCGACCCATGAAATCTACATAAAGAGTGATGGCCGTTTTATCCGCCTGCCCTTTGAGAACATCCTCTACTTTGAAAATACTGGCGACTACGTAAAAGTTGTAACCAATAAAGAGACCCACGTCATTCACGGCAGTCTTAAATCTATTGACCACCGAATCAAAAACCCTCGGTTCATAAAAATCCACCGATCTTACATTGTCAACATGGATAAGATCAAGGACATTGAAGACAACACCTTGGTCGTAGGGTCGAAGGTCATCCCCATTAGTAGAGCCCATAAGCCTATCCTGATGCGAAGTATTAATCTATTGTAGTTAGCTCTTCTGCTAATCCAGGAGAAGGCAGCTCCAAAAAACGAAGGTTTACTACCGAAAATCGAATTCCTATGGCCAGGCGCTTACTCCTTGCCCATCTTTGCTGTGCAATTAGCAGAGAGGTAATCGCTATACAGCGCTACTAACGAATTAGCAATCCTTGTCTGCCATCATAAATTGCACGATAAAGTGTCCCTTGTTCCTATTATAATCCCCCCTTGTTCATATTGTAAGCGTCTTATTTTCAACATCTAACTGGGTAAGTCACATAATGTGGCCTGCCCTTTTTTCTTTTATCAAAGCGAGTTCACGCCCGATACAGACAGGCCTCCCAAAAAACGAAGGTTTGCTACCAAAAATCGAATTCTCCCAGTCCTGGCTTACGCTTCATCCCATCTTTGCAGAGCAATCAACGAGGACTGAGCGAATAGGTAAAAAAGCCAAAGCCTTACTCCTTAAAGCCTTGATCGCCTTTATGATATAAGCTTCCACAGCTCTCAACTTGTAATAAACCTTTTATTTTTAGCGTCTCTCAATTTCACACTCTGAATGGGCAAGTCACATAATGTGGCTTGCCCATTTTTCTTACACCATTCGGGGCTAAGTCACGAAAGTCTACCAAAAACCGAAGGTTTACTACCAAAAATCGAATTCTCTCCGCCCTGGCCTACTCTTCAACTCATATTTGCAGAGCAATCAACGGGAACTGAGCGGTTAGGCAAAGAAGCCAGAGCCTACTCCTTACAACCTTGGTCGCCTTTATGATATAAGCTTCCACAGCTCTCAACTTGTAATAAACCTGATCGTCTTTTTTTTACTTGTGCTAAGCTATTCACAGATTTTAGCGTCTCTCAATTTCACACTCTAAATGGGTAGGTCACATAATGCAGGCCTGCCCATTCTTACGTCAACTTTCCCCAAAGACCATCTTGGCGATTGCCGCTCTCTCCTACAAGCTTAAACCTGAAAAAAAGTCAGGCTCAAGCACAAAACACATGACGAAATTACCGATACTTACTCGGGGCACTGCCTTTGCTATGCTTAACACGCGACGTTGACGAACCATAAGTACTCTTTGCCCCGTTCCAGTCATGTTGCTAATTACTTGACAACCACCCGTGTAGACACGGTAAACATATATAAGATGAATTTCAACAACTTCACCATAAAGTCTCAGGAGGCTTTACAGCGTGCGGGAGAAATCGCACTCGGCAATGGCCAGCAGAATATCGAGCCTGGCCACCTGATGAAAGCTATTTTTGAAATCGACGAAAACGTAACGCCCTTCCTCTTCAAGAAGATGGGTGCTAACCTCAATGCCGTAAAGCAGGCAACAGATAGCATTGTGGCCGGCTACCCAAAACAATCCGGTGGGCAACAGATGCTAAGTCGTCCTGCGGCAGAAATGATGCAGCACGCCAATGTTATGGCCCGCGAGATGGGAGACGAATTTGTCTCGCTGGAGCACATTTTGTTGGCTGGATTGAAGGTCAAAGAATCTTCTACTCAGGTGCTCCGGGACTCCGGCGTAAATGAAAAGGTGCTAAAATTGGCCATTGAAGAATTACGGCAGGGTAAGAAGGTTACTTCCAACTCCGCCGAAAACAGCTATAACTCGCTGGAGAAATACGCCATTAATCTCAACGAGCAGGCTCGTAAGAATAAGCTCGACCCGGTTATTGGCCGCGACGAAGAAATTCGTCGTGTCCTCCACATTCTGGCTCGTCGGAGTAAAAATAATCCCATCCTAATCGGTGAACCCGGCGTGGGCAAAACAGCCATCGTGGAGGGCCTCGCCCACCGGATTGTGAACGGTGATGTACCAGAAGACCTCCGCGAAAAAGAACTGTGGAGCCTTGACATGGGTGCCCTCATCGCCGGAGCAAAATACCAGGGCGAGTTCGAAGAACGCCTCAAGGCCGTCATCAACGAAGTGACCCAGGCCGACGGGCAGATCTTCCTTTTCATTGATGAGATCCACACCTTAGTGGGTGCAGGTAAAGGACAAGGTGCGATGGACGCCGCCAACATTCTCAAGCCCGCGCTGGCGCGCGGCGAACTCCGCGCCATCGGCGCTACCACCCTGGCGGAGTACCAGAAGTACTTCGAGACCGACAAGGCCCTGGAACGCCGTTTTCAGCAAGTGAAGGTGGCAGAACCGAACGAAGAGGATGCTATCTCTATCCTGCGCGGCCTCAAAGAGCGCTACGAAACGCACCATAAGATTAACATCCTCGACGAAGCCGTCGTCGCCGCCGTCCAGCTCTCTGAACGCTACATCAGTGATCGCTTTTTGCCAGACAAAGCCATTGACCTCATCGATGAAGCTGCCGCCCGGCTGCGCCTGGAGATGAACTCCATGCCCGAAGAACTGGACGAAGTCGAGCGTAAGATCCGCCAACTTGAAATCGAACGAGAAGCCGTCAAACGCGAGAACGACGAAACCAAAATGGATCGCATCGCGGCAGATCTGGCCAACCTCGAAGACCGCCGTAACGAACTCCGCGCTCAGTGGGAAACCGAGCGGGAGGTGGTACTGGGCATCCAGCAAGCTAAAGAGCGTATCGAACAATTGAAAACGGACGCCAAGCAGGGCGAACGTTCTGGTGATTTCAGCCGTGTTGCCGAGATTCGCTATGGACTCATTCCCGAAGTAGAGCAAGAATTAGCTGGCTTCAATGAACGTCTGATTGAGATGCAAGCCGACAATAAAATGCTCGTCAAGGAAGAAGTTGACGCCGAAGACATCGCTGAAATTGTAGCACGGTGGACCGGTATCCCCGTTACCCGCATGCTCCAAAGTGAGCGAGAGAAGCTACTCCGCCTGGAAGAAGAGCTCCACGCTCGTGTGGTGGGCCAAGACGAAGCCGTGGAAGCCGTCGCTGATGCTATTCGTCTCAGCCGCACCGGACTTAGCAGCCAGGATCGTCCCATCGGAAGTTTCCTCTTTCTGGGCACTACCGGCGTCGGTAAAACGGAACTGGCTAAAGCCCTGGCCGAATACCTCTTTAACGATGCAGACATGATGACACGCATCGACATGAGTGAATATCAGGAGGCGCATGCCGTGAGCCGCTTGGTGGGTGCCCCTCCCGGATACGTCGGTTATGATGAAGGCGGCCAACTGACTGAAGCCGTGCGGCGTAAGCCCTATTCCGTCGTCCTGCTTGACGAAATCGAAAAGGCCCACCCCGACGTATTCAATACGCTCCTGCAGGTACTGGATGATGGCCGGCTGACCGACAACAAAGGACGAATGGCAAACTTCAAGAACACCATCGTCATCATGACCTCCAACATTGGCTCTGATTTGATCCGGGAAAGATTCAGCCAGATCGACGGAAATAACGAAGAGGAAATCGTAGAAGAAACCAAGGAGCAGCTTTTCAACGTACTTAAGCAAACGGTACGTCCGGAGTTTCTCAATCGCATCGATGATGTAGTAATGTTCCGTCCGCTCAGCCGGGGAGACATCCGTCAAATCGTGGAGCTTCAGCTTCGTGAGGTAACGGAGCAGCTGGCCGAGCAGGATATCATCCTCACCGTTGCGCCGGAAGCGATGGACTGGCTTGCCGCCGAGGGCTATAACCCCGAATTCGGTGCTCGTCCATTGAAGCGGGTCATCAAAAAGCGGGTCCTCCGGCAACTGTCTAAGCAGATGCTGGCCAACGAGATCCAGCCCGGCAGCCAGCTGGTGCTTGATGTGTTCAACGACCTGGTCGTCTTCCGTAACGCTCGAGAAACCGAGCGGGTGGCGGAAACAGTATAAAATATAATGAGTGTTTTAGTGTGTTATCTTGGCCGGGAACTTTGGTTCCCGGCTTTTTTGTTGTCTTTTTGGGGCGCGGGGCCGCAGGTGCAGTGGGAATCTGATAAAAGCAATGAGCTACCTATATCAGCAAGCCTCTTGCTTTACTAACACTTTTTCATAACGCCACCAGGCAAAAGAGTAGTAGTCTTCGTCATCAGCATTAGCTACTAAGTAAATGCCCCTTCTTAAACCTTTAACCAATAAAAAATGATTAGAAAAGCCCTAAGCCCAGCAGTAAGAATGGTTAGAGGATGGTCGTATCGTAAAGAGTCTAAAATTTTCTGTATTGGCAGAAACAAAACTGGGACTACCAGCATCAAGAAGGTATTTCAACAATTTGGAATTCCTGTCGGGTCTCAACGAGAGGCGGAACATTTGGCACCCGACTGGGGTGTAGGTAGATTTGACCGAATTGAGCAATATGTCCGCTTCGGAGGTATTGCCTTTCAGGACGTCCCCTTCAGTTTGCCCAATACCTATCGGGAGATGGATGAGCGATTTCCCAATAGTAAGTTCATTCTGACCGTCCGGGATTCCGCTGATGTATGGTATAACTCTGTTGTACGATTTCAATCAAAGCTCTTTGCGAATGGCCGTATCCCTACGAAAGAGGACTTGCAAAACTCTACCTATATTCACAAAGGCTGGGTATGGAAAATGAACCGCTTTATTCATGACACACCCGAAGATGACCTATACAACGAACAGTCATTAAAGAGTTCCTATCTGAAGCATAATGCCGACGTAAAAGGTTACTTTCACGATCGACCAGCTCAACTTCTGGTTATCAACTTAAAGAATGCAGATGCTGCTAAAAAAATCAGTACATTTTTGAATGTTGGAAAAAGCATCGAAAAAGTGCCTTGGGAAAACAAGACCTAGGCTGTATTTAATCTGAGATACATGAAAAGGATAATAAAACGTCAACTCACTAAATTAGGAATATTTCCCGGCCACCTTCCCAACTTGATTATTCCTGGCGTTCAAAAAGCAGCGACCAGTTCGCTTTTTCATTACTTAGTCCAGCACCCTTCTATTGCTGGAGGCAATAGTAAAGAAATGCATTTTTTTGACTTAGACAATAAGTTTAACCGAGGCAAAAAATGGTACAAACAACAGTTCCCGTACACCAACGAATATATTCTGGATGCGACGCCAAATTACTTATATGAAAAGCATATTCCAATCAGGATCAAAGAGACCCTAGGAGATAACGTCCGGTTTATCATAGTCCTCAGAGACCCCGTAAGTAGGTGTTTTTCGGCTTGGAACATGTACCGGCAAATAGCCCACGAGCCTGATAAGATCAATCGTTTTGCTGAGATTGAGCGAGTAGAACCGCGGTACAAATTATTTAGTAAGTATTACCAAAGCCGACATTTCCCAAGTTTTACGGAAGCTGTGAATATCGAGCTACAAGCCATCACCTCAGGCAAGAAAGAATTTGTGGAGCCGGGAATAGTAAGAAGGGGCTTTTACGTTGAACAACTTGAGCATTGGCTATCCATTTTCGATAGACGAAAATTTCTTTTTCTAGAACAAGAGAGCCTGCGGGGCAATTCGCTAGAGGCAAGTTTGCAACGCATTACGGAATTCCTTGAGGTTCCTCTTGAATGGAAACAGTTCTCCACCACAGCGAAACATATAAGTTCTTACGAGAACAAGTCTATTGACCCTACAACGGAGGCGACACTTAACCGCCTATACAAAGCTAAGAACCAAGGCCTCTGTAAATTAACGGGCCTGGACCTGAACTGGTCTTGTTTGGTGCCAGACTAAGAGAAAATCCATACTCTTAACGCAAACATATTGTCGCTTTTTCCCCAGGCAATCAATCGATAGCTTTAAACAACTTTAGCAGCTCCACAGCAATCCGTTTAAAAACGACTTTAAGAAGTAGGCCCGGTTTTTCCCGTAAAGAAATTCCAATATCTTCCCATTTCTTGTTTTTCAAGCTTTCTGCAAAATAAGAAAGCAAGGTATCCTGATAGTGGTCCTTTACTTGCCTATCTTTCCCCAGGTAAGAACGATACATTCCACGGGCAGTATGATGATTCATTTTAGCCATGCCGAATCGGGAAAGAGAACTCCATCTTCCTCCGTCATGAATCCGATAATCTGATGTTACCCATGGCTGAACGACTCCCTTTCCTCTACTGAGAAGCGAGTAATAGATAAAATCATCTTTCACCTCCTTAAATCTCTCTTCCATCAAATTAAAATCCAGACAATCTCTCCGAAAAAGTATTGTGCTACTATAGACTAAACAAGGACGATAAAAATTATCCTTCGTAATAACAATATGAAGTCCGTTACTTTCGACAAATGCTTTTTGAAGGCGTTCATCCCTAATACTCTTCCCTTCCAGTAGGATCATACGATCAGTAGCGCAAAAGGAGTAAGAACGGTTAGCTTCCATAAAGTCTACTTGCTTTTGCAGCTTCTTTTTATCCGTCCAATAATCGTCTCCGTCACAGAAAGCGAAGTAATCGCCCTTTCCCTCC
>CALIGP010000149.1 GCA_938021455.1 uncultured Lewinella sp.
CCTCCGCGTGAAAATTCGTCGCAAAGCGACCTGAAATAGCCGGGAAAGTTGGATTCTTAGGATGACAAAGGATGCTTAGGAGAAGCCCCTCCGCGTCCCTCTGCGTCCTCCGCGTGAAGAATCCGTCGCAAAGCGACCTGAAATAGCCGGGGAAGTTGGATTCATAGGATAACAAAGGATGCTTAGGATAAGCCCCTCCGCGTCCCTCCGCCTCTCTGCGTCCTCCGCGTGAAAATTCGTCGCAAAGCGACCTGAGCAACAAGTAATTTTCACGTAGCCCCCAGGCAAAAAAAGAGAGGGCCCGATCTGAGATCGTACCCTCCTAGAAAAACACCTAAAACCCATATTCATATCATGAAAAACCTGTTCTTTTGCCTTTGGTCCGGATGCTGCTTCATTTAGCAGCGTTTCCCTCCGGAAGACACTTTTCTGACGAACAGTTTCACATTTAGTAACACCCTCAGATACGTTATTGAAGGGTTAAGGGGTTTTGGATGTCTAAATATTTTCTTAAAAAAAGTCTTTTATATATGCATTCACGGAAAACGCAATATTTAATTCTCCCCTAAATCCACTTCAAAGCATTTAATTTTTTTAATTTTTCTAAATTGGTTGTCCAATTATGAGTTTAGCTACATCAGAAGGCGAAGAACTATGGAAAAAAGGTTGGGAACTGCTAGAAAGAGGTGTTGTAGACAAAAAGCACGACTTCAATCTTGCCGTCCTTTGCTCCATAAACTCTACTCTGCACCCGCGTTCGCGCACCCTTGTTTTACGGAAAGCACTGAAAGCGGAAGGAGAACTATGGTGCTACACCGACAAACGATCAGATAAAGCAACCTCCATTGATGCTGGACGCAACATCTTTAGCTGGACGTTTTGGTCGCCTCGCCACAAGATTCAGTTCAGCGGCTCGGGGAAGACCCGCTGGCTGGGTACCGAAGAAAGCCAGCAGCTATTTGCTGCACTGCCCCGCCATTCCCGTAAAGCCTACGCCACCTTATCGGCGCCCGGAAGCTCGGTGGCCGGTGGAAACCGTGGCTTACCCGCCGACTGGGAAGAAAGAGATCTTTCCGCCACGGACTACGCCGCAGACAATTTTGGGGTGCTCATCACCCATCTTACCGAGGTCGAAATACTATTTCTCTCCCGGGAGGGCCACCAGCGAATCCGTGCCAGCAGGCAACCATTCAGAACATGGGAGCTAGAATGGCTTGTACCATAATTGTCTGGAGGCTTATCTTTCGGGCGATGAAAAACCCCATATTACTACTCCTTTGCCTATCGATTTGTACTGCCTTAGGTGCGCAGTCTTCTCTTTTTGACGCCCTCCATACGACTAAAGACACCGTTGAAATCGGGCTGGAGACAGACTGGAAAGGTCTCTTTAAGAACAAGAAGAAAAAGATATACCAGCCCATAACTTTTACGATTAATCGCCCCTCGGGTGCCATCGTATTAAAAGGTAAGGTTAGAACCCGTGGACATATGCGCCTGGAAGTTTGCCAAAATCCATCCCTGAAGATCAAGTTGAAGAAGAAAGATCTCCTCGCCGCCGGTTTCACGGAACTCAACGACATGAAGTGCGTTCTGCAATGCACCAGAGGCTCGCTCGGAAGGAGCTACCTGAAACGGGAGCGTATGGTATACGAAATGTATCCCATTTTTAGTGACTTCCACCACCGGGTCATCCCCATCAGGCTAACGCCATCCGAAGGATTGAAGGGAGAAGACCCCTACATAGAAGCCATGTTTGTGGAGGATGAGGAGCAGCTTGCCCAACGGTACAATGCGCGTATTCTGGAGACCAAACGAGCCAGTACCGGTGGCTTACAGCGGGAGGCCTACGTAAATATGTGCCTGTTCAATTATCTCATCCTGAATACCGACTGGCAGGTTTTCAATCTACACAATGTTGAGTTCATCAATCCGGAAGGAAGCCTTAAATTCATACCCATCCCCTACGACTTCGATTACTCCGGCTTCGTTGGCACCAGCTATGCCGTTCCCTTTGAAGCTCTTGGCATTCAATCCGTTCAAGAACCAAAGTGGTTGGGGAAAGACATAAGCGTGGAAGAAATGAAACGAGGTGCACAACACTTCATTAGCAAAAAGGAAGAGGTCACAACTTTCATCTCAGACTACCCTACTCTATCAGCATCGGACAGAAAGCGGCTCCTTAAGCGCCTTGATGCTTTTTACGAAGTATTGGAGAAGGAGAAGAAACTGCTGCGGTTGTTGAAGGGGTAGGGTTTGTAGTCTGGTCGTTCGGTTGTCTGGTAGACTACCTTAACCTTACTGCTTAAAGGCAAACTCGATCAGGTTAGCCCCCATGCGAAGTGCTGCCTGGCGAATTTCCGGCGGGTCTTTGTGAACGGCCTCGTCTTCCCAGCCATCGCCCAAATCACTTTGAACAGAGTAGTAGACGACCAACCGATCTTCGTAGTAAATACCGTAGCCAGCCGGAGCGTCTCCGTCGTGCTCATGGATTTTGGGTGGGCCGGACTTGAAGTCAAAGGTTTGATGATAGACCGGATGATCGAAGGGCAGCTCCACCATTTTCAGCTCAGGGAAGACTTGCTCCAGGGCAATCCTGACGTAGATGTCCATACCGTAGTTGTCATCGATGTGGAGGAAACCGCCTGCAATGAGGTAATTGCGAAGGTTCTCTGCTTCCAGTGCGCTGAAGACTACGTTTCCGTGGCCAGTCATATGCACCCAGGGGTAATTATAGAGTTCGGCACTACCTACTTCTACCGTGCCATAATCAATAGACAAATCTGTGCCTAGCTGATCGTTGCAGAAGGCAGCGAGGTTGGGTAATGCCGTTGGGTTAGCGTACCAGTCTCCACCACCGTTATACTTTAGCAGGCCGAGGCGCAAGTCCTCAGTTGGCGGTACAGGAGCCACGGCCGTAGCGGTAAAGGCAAGCAAAACGAAGGCAAAAAGTAGACGAAACATAAGGTTACCAGTTAATCTGTTCGATGGTATGCACGGCGGCAATGGCGGCCGTTTCTGTACGTAGTCGGTTGGGGCCAAGGGAAACAAAACCGTAGCCTAGAGATTGAGCCAAAGCTGCTTCCTCCGGACTAAAGCCTCCTTCAGGGCCGACTGCAATGCTAACGCTATCTCCCCGCTCGTAGTTGTTCTGCAATAAAGGAGTTTCTGTCTCACCGAGATAAGCCAACAGACGTAAATCGGTCGAAGGAGCCTCTTTTAATGCTTCTTGCAGGGGCAAGAGTTCCCCCAGCTCGGGCAACCAGGAGCGGAGGCTTTGCTTCATGGCAGATTCCAGGATCCGGCTAAGGCGATCAAGACGAATACGTTTGCGCTCCGAATGATGGGTCAAAATGGGCTGAATGCGGTCGACACCAATTTCGGTTGCTTTCTCCAGAATCCATTCGAAACGGTCAATATTTTTGGTGGGGGCAACCAGCAGGGTGGTTTGATGCCCAGCACGGCTGGCTTCTCGGCGGAGTTCGGTTACGTCCAGCAAACACTCTCGTTTGGAGATGGCTTTTACTTCGGCGGAGAACCATCCTCCCCGTCCATCAACCAGGTCAAGCACATCCCCTACCCGCTTGCGCAGGACCTGGAATGCATGACGGGCTTCTTCATCGCGCAGGGCGTGAATACCGGTTTGCAAATCGGGATCGTAGAATAGTTGCATGCGAAAAGAGCCTGAGAATCAGGGGCTAGTTGACGGCGACAACGCCGTTAATTTCCGGGAGCCTGCGCTTGAGGGTTTCCTCTACTCCTGCCTTCATGGTCATGGCCGTCATGGAGCAACCGTTACAAGCACCCAGCCATTTTATTTCTACAATCTTGCCATCAGAGACGTCCAACACTTCGATGTTTCCACCATCCACTGCCAGGTGGGGCCGTACATCGTCCAGGGCGACATCTACTCGTGAGATCCAGTCTTGTTTTTCGTCCGGCGTCATGGGCTATTTGCTTGTTGTTGCAAAGGTAACAAATAGGTAGTCTGGTAGTTCTATCGCTTTGGTG
>CALIGP010000150.1 GCA_938021455.1 uncultured Lewinella sp.
TTTTAGGCCTAGGTAGGTTCTTGAGTGAAAAGCACAAGTCCAGCGTCATAAGTTTTTAGCCTAGTGCCAAAAGTGTGGTAGTCCGTGAATTGAACTGCTCTGTAGATGAATTGAAAGACTTATTTCCGTTCGGAACAGCCCATCTTTACGGTAGAGTTAGTTATTACTATGAACAACACTGCTATGAAGCAGTACTGAAATTTACATGAGAGACATTTTGATATAACGGGTGACTGATGGTAAATGCCATCAGTCACTCTTTCTTTTTAGGGGCTCCATTCACAACATTCCTTTCGTTGAAGGAAGCCGCATATTGTCTACGTCACGGCGCTTAGCTGCTTTGATTGACTTGGCCAAAGCCTTGAAGGTGGCCTCAATAATGTGATGCTCGTTTTGTCCTACTGCTTTGATGGCCAGGTTGCAACGGGCTCCGTCACTAAAAGACTTGAAAAAGTGGTGAAACATCTCCGTAGGCATATCACCGATCTTCTCCCGTTTGTATTCACAGTTCCAGACTAGCCAGGGCCGGCCGCCAAAATCAAGTCGCACGTCAACGGTTGCTTCGTCCATGACCAGATTGAAGCCATAGCGCTCAATACCCAATTTGTCGCCCAGGGCTTCCGCAAAGGCCTCGCCAAGAGCGATGGCAGTGTCTTCAATGGTGTGATGTTCATCAATGTGCAGGTCTCCGTTGACCTTTACGCTTAGATCGCAGCCGGAGTGTCGGCCCAGCTGGTCGAGCATGTGGTCAAAGAAGCCCAGACCGGTGTCCATCGAAGTTTTTCCCGTTCCATCGAGGTCTAATTCAATTCGGATATCGGTTTCCTTTGTCTTGCGGTGCACGATGGCGGTGCGAGACGCTAAACGCAGGAGGCGGTAGATATCTTCCCAGTCGGTAGTTCGCAGAGAAATAGTTTCATCAAGGCCAGCTAGTTGATTGGCGTCTAGTTCTTCCGCTCCTAGTTCAGGGTCAGTAGCGATCCAAATACCCTTAGCACCCATGTTTTTGGCCAGCTGGATGTCCGTCAGGCGGTCACCAACGACATAGCTGTTGGCCAGGTCATAGCCTTCTGTCATGTAGTGAGCTACTAGCTGGGTGCCGGGCTTACGAGTAGGCTGGTTATCTGCGGCGAACGTGCGATCGATGACTTGCTCACTGAAGGTAATCCCTTCAGCCTCCAGTGCCCGCAACATCGCGTTGTGGGTGGGCCAGAAATTCTCCTCGGGGTAGCTGCTGGTGCCCAGGCCGTCCTGATTCGTAACCATCACGAGCTCATAATCCAGCTCCCGCACAATGCGACCCAGCCAGCGGAACACACCGGGGTAGAAGTTCAGCTTGTCGATGTGGTCCACCTGGTAATCGGCGGGTTCGAGAATAAGAGTGCCGTCACGGTCAAGGAAGAGGACTTTTTTCATACTGTAGCGCCGACTTCAGTCGGAGTTGTTTTCGGGCGCGAAGCGCAGGTGCAAAGAAAAGACTTGAAAGAGCAAGGTGAGGCAAATAACAGAACCCTCTTTTACCTAGAAGTCCGATAGCGCAGCCAACAACCGATCGTTCTCCTCTTTCAGTCCCGCCGTAATCCTAAGACAGTTCTCCGCATTGGGTTGGTAGGCTTGGTTGCGGACGACGATGGCATTGTCCAGCAGGTATTGGTAAACGGCGGCAGAGTCTTTAAACCGAACGAGCAGAAAGTTGGTCACCGACGGGAAGATATAGTCTACACACGCCAGCTTAGGCAACTCCGTCTCCAGTCGCTTACGCTCGCTGATCAACGTGGCTACTTTGGCCTGCATCTCTTCTGGTTTCGAAAGTGCCCCTAGAGCGACGCCACTTGTCAGCACGTTAATGTTGTAGGGCATCTTGATGGTGTTGAGCATCCGGATGATGAAAGGCGAGGCGAAGGCTGCGCCGCAACGGATGCCCGCCATGCCCCAACCTTTGCTCAGCGTCTGGGTGATGATCAGGTTCGGGAACTCATTTAGCCGGGGCAGGAAGCTTAGCTCGGGCACGAAGTCGATGTACGCCTCATCCAGCACCACGATGCCGGGGAAAGTCTGGATCAGGTCTTCTAGTACGTCTGCGTCCATTGCGTTGCCGCTGGGGTTGTTGGGGCTGCAGAGCCAGAGGATCTTGCTGCGCTCGTCCCAGCCGGCTTTTAGTTCTTCGACGGGGATGGTGAAGTCTGGTGCCAGCGTCGTTGCCCGGAATTCCGCCCCGGCAATGCCCGCTGCAACCTTATACATTCCAAAGGTAGGCGGCAGGGCGTGTACCGCATCTCCCTCATTACAGAAGATGCGGGTGATCTGATCCACCAGCTCATCCGAACCGTTGCCGAAGACGATCTGCTCGGGGTTGAAGTTCTTGAATTGGCCGAGCGCGTGGCGCAGCTCAGTAGAGGAGGGGTCCGGGTAACGGTTGCGGCCCGTAGGCCAGGGGCTTTCGTTGGCGTCGAGTAAAACATCCGCCCGGCCCTTAAACTCCGAGCGGGCGCTGGAGTAGGCTTTTAGGGTGAGGAGGTTGGGGCGGACTAGTTGGGAAATATCTTTTTTGGACATGTTGGAGGGGGCTCGCGCTTTGCGCTCGTACTCCCCGGATTACGCCAAAGACTTCGTCTTTTGCTTCATCCGGGGCTAAGGATGTTTGATCCCTACGGGATCGGAAAATGGTTAAGGTAAGGGGAGGGCTTACGCCACTTTTCCTTTGTCCACCAACACTTTGGCGAAGAAATTAGCCGTTACCACGGCCCGCGACATCCGCTCACGAGCGGAGGAGACAAGACCGTGATGTCCGATTTTTTCTAAGTGGCCGAAGCTTTTCATGGCGCAAATTTACGCTATTGATGTGGGTTGCTGTAGCGGCGGCTTTAGCCGTCAGCTAGCAAGGGAAGCGGTAACGGTTGATGAATCTTAGATCTCACCAAACCCCCAATGAAGATCAAATTTCTTAGGGTCATCTCCACGGAAAGGGGGTAAGGAGACTTTAACATGGAGCATAGACGGTGTTTCGGGTTTAGTCTCATAACCAACCTTCTCTTTTAGGAAGTACTGTACGTCTATAATGGTTCGATATTTTTCCGCTCGATGTACGTGAAGATTGATATCATGTAAGGAAGGATACATTTTTTCTAACTCACTAATCATTAAATCAAAGTTCATCGGTTCAAGAGCATCCTTAGATCTTCTGTTTTCAAATCTCTTTTTCCAGTTACCTGCATCAATCTCAATTTCCGATATGATGTACACGACTTCATCAGGAAGTACATTCCAACAGTTCTCTCTGGTTAAGTGGAGCACCTTTTTCGTTAGTTGCTCGATATCTTGGCGAAGCGTTCTTATGCCCATGTTACTCTTCTTCGATTGACCGGATCAATCGGGAAGCATCAGCTCTTTTGTGCGAAATGGTGATGATTCGAATGACACGCTCTTCAATGATTGCCCGATAGAGAATTCGATAGGTTTTTTTTGCGAAAATGTACCGGTACTCTTTTTTAAAAGGTCGATTTTTTAACGTGAACAATGAATAAGCTTCTGGCATCCTCGTGATGTCTTGAATTCGAGACTCGATTTCTACCAATATTCTTTCTGCTGCTGCCTTGCTGTAGTGCGTGAGGTAGTAATGGAGAATACCATTTAAATCTTCTTGGGCATCATCGGAATAAATTATTTTGTACTTCTTAGCCACTCCCTTGCCTGTTTATGTACTTCGTCTGCAGGTGTTCCTTCACCAGCATCCATATGTTCATCAATCGCTTCTATTTTGTCCGCAAAATCATCAGATGTCATTGGTTTTCCACTGATGTCTGAATCATGAAAATCTGATTGCAAATGAATCTTACGATTTTCAACATAAGTATCTAGCATTTGCTGAACAGCAAGAAGCATAGGCTCATCTACTTTTTCTAAAGTATCAATTATTGCATCCTGAATCTCTACTCGGCTCATGACATAGTAATTAAAGGTTCTGCTAAAGATAACGCTTTCAATCCTCTTTTAGGTCTGCCAACCGCAGCGTAACCGCATTAGCATGTGCCTGCAATTCTTCGGCTACCGCCATCGTTTCTACCGCCGGGCCAATGGCCCGCAGCCCCGCCGCCGTCAACTCCTGAAAAGTGATCTTCGTGACGAAAGAATCAAGGCTTACGCCGGAGTAATTCCGAGCGTATCCGTAGGTCGGCAGGGTATGGTTGGTGCCGGAGGCGTAGTCGCCGACACTCTCCGGGGTGTGGTAGCCGAGAAAGACAGAGCCTGCGTTGCTAATGCCGGAGGCGAAGGCCCGAGCATTGGTCATACTCAGGATGAGGTGTTCCGGAGCGTAGGCGTTGATGTAGTCGAGTTGGTCTTGCCGGTTAGGGAAGACAAGTATAAGACTGTTAGCAATGCTCGCGCCGGCCATTTCCTTACGAGGAAGGTCGGCCAATTGACGTTCGACCTCGGCTTTCACTTCTTTCGCCTGCTTTTCAGTCTCCACAACGAGGACGACTTGGCTATCCGGCCCATGTTCCGCCTGCGCCAGGAGGTCGGCTGCTACGTGGGCTTTCTTTGCACCTGCGTCCGCGCCCACCAAGACTTCACTCGGTCCGGCGGGCATATCGATGGCCAGACCATCGAGTTGCGCCAATTGCTTAGCCACCGTCACGTAGGCATTGCCCGGGCCGAATAGCTTGTAAACCGCCGGCACACTCTCCGTGCCGTAGGCCATCGCCGCAATGGCCTGGGCTCCGCCCAGCCGAAAGACTTTTGTCACGCCACAAAGCGAAGCCGCGTACAACACCGCCGGGTGAATCTCGCCCGTTTTCCGGTTAGGCGGCGAGCAAAGTACCACCTCTTCGCAGCCCGCAATCGCTGCCGGAACCGCCAGCATCAATACCGTGCTGAACAGCGGCGCCGTGCCGCCGGGAATGTAAAGGCCGACCTTGTCGATTCCCCGCGCCTCCCGCCAGCAAGTGACGCCGGGCATCGTCTCGATCTCCGTCACTTTCGTGCGTTGCGCCAGGTGAAAACGCTCAATGTTACTCTTGGCCGTCTGAATGGCCGTGCGTAAATCCGGAGACAGTTGTTCCCCCGCAGCGGAAATAGTACTTGCCGATACCTGAATGCTTTTCAGCTCAATCCCATCGAAACGAGCCGTGAAATCCCGCAGGGCCTCGTCTCCTTGCTCCTTGACAGTCGCCATGATTTCACTGACCGGAGCCCGCAGGCTAGTCAGGTCTTTGGCGGGGCGTTCCAATAAGGCAAGCCAATCGGTACGAGGTGGGTTGTTGTAAATTTTCATGGTTTCATCTTGTGCTGGGGCGGAGGACCTCCAGGTCCGACTTCTCATTTTCGGACCTGGAGGTCCTCCGCCCCTTACGATTACAAAATCATCTTATCAATCGGTACAATCAAAATGCCCTCCGCACCGCTGCCGCGCAGCTCATCAATAATTTCCCAGAAGCGACCTTCCTCGATTACGGTATGTACGCTGCTCCAACCTTCCTCCGCCAGTGGCAGGACGGTAGGGGAGCGCATGCCCGGAAGAATCCGGGTGATGTCTTCCACCTTTGCCGTTGGCACGTTCATCAGTAGGTACTTCTTATTGCGGGCGGCCAGGACGGATTTGATCCGAAACAGCAGGCGCTCCAGAATGTCGCGCCGTTCCTGGTCGATCTTCGGGCTGGCGGCAATAACGGCTTCGGACTTAAGGACGATGTCCTGCTCCTCCAGGCCGTTCTTAAACAGTGTTGAGCCGGTAGAGACGAGGTCACAGATCGCATCAGCCAGGCCGATGTTCGGAGCAATTTCCACCGAGCCGCTGATCTCGTGGATATCGGCTTTAATGTTATTTGCGTCGAGAAAAAGCTGCAAACTAACCGGATAGCTGGTCGCAATCCGCTTGCCATCGAGATCCTGCACGCTGCTGTAGGGCATGTCCTTTGGCGTAGCCAGTGAGAGGCGGCATTTGCTGAAGCCGAGCTTCTGTACGATCTCGACTTTCTTCTTCTTTTCAATGATGGTGTTCTCGCCGATGATGCCGATGTCCGCCACTCCATCCTGGATGTATTGTGGAATATCGCTGTTGCGGAGATAAAGCACCTCGATGGGGAAATTACGGGCGGCGGCCTTCAGTTGATCCCGGCCGTTATCAATCTTGATGCCACATTCTTTCAAAAGCTGAATAGATTCATCTAAGAGGCGGCCTTTTTTCTGGACTGCAATGCGAAGAGGAGGTAAAGAGCTCATATACGTTTAAGTTATTTGGGGTAAAAGAATGTCCAGAAACGGGCTAAAAATGAAAAAGGCCCGTTGGCAACTTGCCGACGGACCTTTAAGGGGTAATTCTTGATGAATGTTCACTGTCATCCACGCATTTACCGCTCGCCGGTGTGGCAAGAGAAATTAGCGTGATGATGATGAAGATTGAACATCTGCAGAGTATTAGAACTTTCGTTCTGTGGGAAAAAACAAAGCATCCAGCGATCATCTTCAGTAGATACTGAACGCTGAGCGCTGAATGCTTCGAAAGTGGTGTGGGGCGGAATCGAACCGCCGACACATGGATTTTCAGTCCATTGCTCTACCAACTGAGCTACCGCACCCTGTTTATTGATTCAAATCGTTTTTGCCGCTTTTGAGTTCTTTGAACCAAGGCGGCAACGCTTCTTTTAGTCGCTTTTGCCACCTTGGTTCAAAGAACGCGGCAAAAACAATTTGAATATGCTTCGGTAATGATCTAACCAATAAGGTGAAGTCATTAGTTGCAGGCATTCCTGCTAAAGCGACGCAAAGTTACGGTAGTGGGATGGACATGACCAAGCCTTTACCGTTTTTTTGTGCAGAAGGTTTTCTGGGCGGCGGAGCGCGGGTGCCGTGTGAGGACTTTTAAAAAGCAAGGGAGGCTTAATAAAAGAGGCTGGTAATTAGTTTCAACTACTGAATGTCTTTACGGTGGTACTTTTACCCTATCTGTCGCGTTCCAAAATACCAAAGAACCAAAACACTAATTCGTGAACCCCGTCCGTGCTGCTTACCTCTCCTTTAGTTGTCTGATTGCTCTCGGCCTGATCCTTACCTGGACGACGGGAGAAACACACTCCGCGCTCATCATTTTCCCGATGATCGCTGCTGCGGGGGTGTACACACTGGCGCCTCAGATTATGTGGTGGCACTGGAAGCGTAGCCCGCCAGATCTACCCACGGAGCTGGCGCCGCTACTGGATCGTTTCGATTTGTATAATCGGCTGGACCTGGCCGGTAAACGAGAATTCCGCCGGCGTACTTTCCTGCTACGGGAGGCAACTCACTTTCACGGGCAGGCGATTGAAGAAATTCCGCCGGACATCAAGATTATGGCGGCGGCTTCCGCCGCTACCGTAGGTTTCCACCGGTCAGAATTTTTGCTGGGAGACTTCGAAACCATCGTTCTCTACCGTCACTATTTCCCAACACCGGATCACGAAGTACTGCACTGCAGCGAACTCCACGAACCTGATGGTGCTATTATCTGGACGCTTAACGTATTCCTGCGATCCTGCATCGAACCCCGAAAATATCTCCACCTTGGTCTCTACGAATACGGGCGGGCCATGCTACTGCTGGAGCCAGAGTTACGGGCGACGCTGGATAAGCGGGCGTTGGAATACGCGCAGATCGAAAAACTCTCCGGCTTCGGCGAAACGGCCCTCAAGGAATACATCGGTCTGGAAGAATTAGACCTGACGGCCATTAGCCTGGTGCTCTATTTTACTCACGCCGAAGAAATGAAGGCACTGCAGCCGGAGACATACACCACTTTCGCTGAGGCGTTGAAACCGGCTTATGTGTAAGCCTTAACCCCGACCTTAAAGCTGAAGTCAAAGGCGAAATTATGAATTGTCCCCCAAGTGCCTAAGAGAAATCCGTAGAAACTAAAAGCCCCGACTCGTTCTTCGAATCGGAGCTTTTAGCTTTACCTAAAGATGCCCTTTAGGGGCGAAATTTACTTGATGTTTCCTCCCGAGAGAGACTTGAATAGTGTACCCGCAGGTAGGGTCTGGTTCAGTTCCATCCCGTTGAGAATGGCCAACTCATTGTGGCGATCCTGCGGAATGCGATCTGCCTGAAGTGCTTGTTGCAGGGTCTGGCTACGAGAGTTACTCACAATTTTGAGCTTCTCCGGCTGACGGTTTAGCTTATTCTGATCCGTCAGCTTCGCGAAGGTGCCAATGCTGTATTCGATGTCACGCTGGTAGCGATTGAAATCTGACTGTAGCGCCATGCCCAGCATCATATAAGTGTTACCACCGTAAGAGATAAAGCTGGCCAATACGCTGATGGTTTGTCCTTGCTGGCCTTGCTGCTGTGCTTCCTGTGTTACCGTACCCAAGATGGTGGTAGCGGGCAAACCATTAATCGGCTGCTGACTGGAGTTAACAACATTAACCTTCGCTTCCTGTACAAAAGATTGAGCGGCTGCGTTCTGGTCACTACCCTGTGCTAGTTTCATCTGCATGATCGACTTCTGGTCAGGGCTCACCATCTGTACCTGGGTTGGTGCGTTGATGAGGGTCCACTGGCCAGGGATCTTAAACTGAAACTTAAGGCCGGGGTGGTAGAAAGAGCCACCTTCAACGAAGCCCTGGGCGGGGTCTTCTCCGTAGATCATACCGTCGATCATTCGGAGGTAACTTTCACGACCAACCTCGTAGCTAGTGTTTTTAGTGTCAACAGACTGATACTGCTGCGCCAACTCTTGAACGCGTACGAATCGATTGTCTGGGTCCGGGTGCGTACTCATGAACTCAGGCACGCGGTTTTCCGCTCCACCACTCAGGCGGCTGAGAGTGCCAAAGAAGCCTGCCATCTCCTTAGCATCATAACCGATGCCGGTACTGTACTCTACACCGAGCTTATCAGATTGACTTTCTGCGTCACGGCCAAACTTGAGAAACAAAAGCTGCATCCCCTGCATCAGGCTCTGGCCCTGACTGGCCAGTTCCGGGCTGAGGATCATGCCACCGATCAAGCCTACCTGACCAAGCGTCTGCTTTGCCTGTTGAGCTACGGTGTGCCGTGCGGTAACGTGGCCAATTTCATGGCCCAAAACACCCGCAAACTGCGCCTCATTATTGAAGTGGGCCATAATGCCACGGGTGAAATAAACGAATCCGCCCGGAACGGCAAAGGCGTTTACTACGGGAGAATCTACCAGGGTAAACTTCCAGGGTAGGTTAGGGCGGTGAGACGTCCGGGCCATCGCCAGTCCTTTTTCTGTCAGGAATTGTGCCATGGCCGGGTTTTGGTATTGGCCCATCTCCGCAATTACCTGGGGGTCATAAGATTGACCCAAAGCAATCTCTTTTTCCTCCGACATGAAGGCAAGTTGCTTCTTACCCGTTACTGGGTTAACGGAACAGTCCTGTAAGGTGAATACCGTCATCATCATTACAAGCAGTAATGGCAGACGTTTAGAAATGAATCTTTGCATCGTAGTTGGTTTTTTCTTGTGTTTAGGAGAGCCTGGAAAAAGAGCTTCCCGTTTAGTCCCCTCATTTAAGACGCTGAGAGTGGTTAAGGTAACGGATTTACGTAAAAAGGCGATGTGAAAGGTAATTATCTTATGGCTTACTTAACGATCCGCCCTGAATAACAATAAGCATTGAAACCACCGTTTCGCACAAATCCACAAAGGGTAATACCCAGTTCGGTCGCCAATTCAACCGCAAGACTGGAAGGCGCGCCAACAGCGACAACAAAGGTAATTCCCGCCATGGCCGCCTTCTGGATTAACTCGAAACTGGCCCTGCCACTCAAGACCAGAACTTGTTTCCGTAGTGGAAGGTCTCCTTCCCGGAAGCTATGGCCAATTACTTTGTCCAGCGCATTATGACGACCGACATCTTCGGCGTGATGCAATAGTTTGCCCGCTGGGGTAAAGAGACCTGCAGCATGAATGCCCCCCGTTTGATCAAATAACCGTTGTGCATTACGGAGCGTATCGGGCAACTGGTGGATAAGGGGAGCTTGTACGGACCAACCCGACGGCAAATCCCCGAAAGGAAGCACGGCCTCTACCTGGTCCAATGAAGTTTTCCCGCATACCCCACAACTGCTGCTGGTGTAGGTGTGCCGTTGGAGCTTGGCCCAGTTCACGGGGCAGGTCCTGCTTAGCGTAGCCGTAACGGTGTTTTGACTATCCTTCTCTTTGGGAGATCCTTGCTTTACGGCAATCACCTGCTCGGGGCTGGTGATGATGCCTTCAGAAAAAAGGAAGCCCAGCGCCAGATCCGTATCTCGCCCAGGCGTGCGCATCGTGATGGCCAACGAACGGGCCGGACCGCCTTCAGAAAGGCGGATCTGAAGGGGCTCCTCCACGGCGAGCAAATCTTCCACTTTATCCTTTCCGTATCCCTGACGAAATCGGAAGATGGACACGGATCGTACGGCTTCTTGTCCGAGCATAAGGCTAGCGTTTCGGACAAAGGTATCACTCCACCCGCTTCGCGTCCCGCTCTCCATTCTGGAAGAGCGTCAGGCTAGAGACTTGGCCGTTATCTTCGACGTTGAACCTTATCTGAATCCCAATCTGCTCGTTCTGAAAGTGATGGTCTTTGAAGGCTAATAAGTCGATAGCGCCCTGGCCGGTGGCCTGGGCTTTTAGCTGTTTTCCCGACCGGGTGATGGTGATGATGAACTGCGGCGCCAGTTCGTATTTGCCAACATAAGATGCCAGCATAGCCTCCGGCAGTTCTACCGTTTCCTTTTTCTCGTATTTACCGATGGCCATTACGGCCAGCTTATTCGCCACGGCCCCGGGGTCATGACAATTACAGTTGGAAAAGACCGCTACGAAGACCTCCTCTTCTGGCAAATAAGTAGAGGCCGTGAGAAAGCCATTGATGCCGCCGCCGTGGCCGAAAAACGGGCTGCCCTCCAGATCGCCGAGGCTCCAGCCGAAGCCGTAGTTGGTCTTGTCGCCAGAGTTTAGTATCGCCGGGGTGTGGGCCTTTGCCAGGCTCTCTTTATTGATGACTTTACCGGAAACGACCGCCTGATACCAGGTGTTCAGGTCTCCGGTAGTTGAGAGCAGAGAGCCCGCTGCGTAAGGCTGAGTCATACTCACAAAAGAAGCGTTTTGTACGCCCAGGAGACCTGGCTCGTAGCCCGCAGCACGGTTGGGGATAACCACTGAGGTCCGGTCGTAAGAAGAGTTACTCATGCCCAAAGGCTTAAAGAAGGTGCTTTCGATGTAGTCAGCATACGGCATCCCGGAGGCTTTCTCAATGATGTAGCCCAGGATGAAGTAACCCGAGTTATTATAACGAAAAGCATCACCGGGATCGAAATCCATCGGCTCATTCTTAAAGTAATCGATCATCTCCTGTGGGGTGAAATTTTGTTTGCGGGCCTCGGCGTCCCATTTTTTAAGTCCGGTGTAGCTGGCAATACCGGAGGTGTGATTCAGCAGATGCTCGACGGTGATGGTCTTCTTTTTGGTGGGGTACTTCGGCAGGAACTTCATGATATCATCGTCCAGGGAGAGCTTGCCCTCTTCGGCCAGTTTCAGGATGGCACAGGCGGTGAACTGCTTAGTGATGGAGCCGATGCGGAAGATGTGATCGGTGGTCATGTCTACGTCCAGTTCCAGATTGGCCTTACCGAAGGCTTTGTGATAAACGACTTCGCCTTTTTTGACGATGATGGCCGAGCCACCGGGCCCGTCAGCCGGGAAACGTTCGCTGAGGACTTGGTTGTAGTAATCGTCTTGACCGGCGAGGCCGGTGAACGCTGCAATAAATACCAGAAGTAGAAAGAGTCTCATAGTGGATGAATTTCCTTCGAATGTAAGTAATGAGCTCTCAGGAAAATGTGCTTTATCGACGAAGTAAACGATTCGGGCGACGGAGCGCGGGTGCAGGGTGGTTTACATTGCGCATTAAAAACCACTCC
>CALIGP010000151.1 GCA_938021455.1 uncultured Lewinella sp.
GACGCCAATGCGCTGCAAAATGGCTATGTAAGTCTGGTGCCCAGCCAACATGACTTGACAAATTACTCCGCCCTAAAGAAGTTACAGGGAATAGAATCCTTTCTTCAGCCCGAAAACGTAGGTGATTCAGATGCTTCGCCCGCTTCAGAACAGCAATTAGAGCAGTTTTAGTCCTTTCGACAACCGTTCAGTAAGTAGTTGCCGCCGCTCCGTAAGCAAGACCTTCAGGATAGCCTACTAATGCGCTGGCCGATTACCTTTGCTTTCGATCTCAATGAAAATTTACTGTGACCGGCCAGTTGAGGCCATGAGTTTTTTAGACAAACCCCGCTTCGGTGGGATCATTATCTCATGAGAGTATTGCAAATATTTTACCCTCTTCCGGATCGTTCACAGAGATGAGAACACCCATACCATCCTACTCCGGAAAATTTACAAAGAAAGCGCACCATCTTCGGATTGGTGCG
This sequence comes from uncultured Lewinella sp., assembly GCA_938021455.1. Taxonomy (GTDB): domain Bacteria; phylum Bacteroidota; class Bacteroidia; order Chitinophagales; family Saprospiraceae; genus Neolewinella. The sequence continues at coordinate 468 of CALIGP010000151.1, forward strand.
CTTTCTCTCTTTTACAGAACAGCTTGAACCTGGCCTGAATTGCTTTCTTCTGAAACATTCAACTACCCCCCAGCATTCAGCAGGTCGCGGCCGAAGTAGAAGAACCAGACCAGAGCGAGGCCCATGGTACCAATGACCAGTCCTCGCAGGCTTTTGTTGTGGTAGGCCCGGCGGAAATAATTCATCGGTAGCACATTAAGGCAAATGGCCACCAGGGCAATCGTACGGGGCTCGAAGGTGATGCTCCGCTCTGCAGCATCACTCAACCAATCTCCCGCCTGTAGCAAAATGGCGTAGGCGATGAAGGGAATGATCAAGGAGGCCAGCAGGCCAACGGGAATCTTATCGTATTTGGAAATCACGGAGCGTAGGGGTTAGTCTGATAATGCAAACGTCGTAATTGGGCTTAGGGTATTTGGACGGATGACTTTAGGCCAACTGGTTACTCTACATACTCCTGCCGCTTGATCAGCAACACAAAGTCCTTGTCGGGGTCTTCATCCACGAGGTAACCATAGTCGTAGCAAAAATGGTAGAGTGTTCCGTTGCGGGTAGTGTAAGTATTGGTGAAATAGCGAAACTTGAAACCCCGGTCAATGAGGCGTTCTTTCCGGACATTGGCTTTACCATCCGGGTTCAACTCAGCCAACACGTTGCGGTTGTGCCGTAGGATGTTGTTAACATTGCGTTGGAAGGCCAATTCCTGCGCATTATTACGGTTGTGATGACTGGCCCGACAGGCGTCTGAGCAAAACTTTTTATCAACGCGGCCGGTGTATTCTTCGCCGCATTCCGGGCAGTTCCTTTTCATGTTGGCAAGTTAAGGGAAAGTCTGATAGTCTGGTAGTTCGGTAGTCTGTAACAATTTGCACAAATAGCCTGAAAGAATCCCTCGACTACGCCCTCCACACCCTTCGACTTTTATCTCGACTCCCTGCGGTCGCTCGATATCCGCTCAGGGACCGGGGTCGGGCTACGCTCGGGAACCGATTGATCGTAGAATTACCGTCAACTAATTTCGCCCAGGGCGAAATTAGTTGACGGCATCCACCCGAGACGTAGGTCCCCGAGTGAACACCGACCGACCGCAGGGAGTGGAGGTGGTAGTTGAGGGGCGGTATTCGTGCATTTGTTTATTCACACGGTCTGTAAGCTACCGAACGAGATAAGCTTGACAGAGCACTAGCAACCTAATGTCACGAGATATCCCACTGCCGACTCCAAAATGTGGTAACCTACCAAACTACAAGACTACCTATGCGGCGCAGACGCAGGTGCAAGGGGAAGTCAAAGGCAATGGCCCTACTCCTCCACAAACCGCTGCTCATTGACGAGCATATAATTACCGCCAGAGTTATACAAGACCGCATCGGGGAAAGCCGGCAAGAAGCTATCCTCGTAGTAAGCCTTAGCCTGCTTTTGGTGCAACGGAGTATCCGCCAGACGGTTATAAATGATGGCTCCGCCGGGGGCTAAGCTTTCCTTCAGCAAGTCCAGAAAATCAGGGGAATTCAGGTGTTGAGGTACGGTCGCATCCTGAAATACATCCACGCAGATGAGGTCGAACTTTCGTTGGTCAAGCTGCAGGAAGGCGAAGGCATCTGCCTGCAGCACTTCAACGGGCGATTGGAGGGCGGGAAGGCTGTAGTCAGTAGCCAACTCAATGATAACCGGGTCAATTTCTACGGCGGTATACTCGTAATCCAGAAATAGATGTTTCTCCAGCAGTTCCGGGATGCTGCCCAGGCCGAGGCCAAGCACCAATACGTTACTTTGCTCTGGCAGCTGGTCAAAGTCAAAGACTTCGAACACCTTACGGAAGTTGAGGTAATAATCGCCAAAGCTGTAGATCGCTTCTTCCGCCACCAGCTGCAGGCGGCCATGCACGAGGCAGACCTGCAAAAAGTCGTTATGCTCCGATGAGGTGGTCTCCAGCACCTGTTCTTTCAGGTAACTGAGCCAGTAGCGGTGGCGGGGAATGGTAATGGGCACATGCGAAGATAGACGATTCTACTATCGCAAATTATTTTTCACGGAGAAAACCGGTACGGGGTAGCGATCAAAGAGATCACAAAAACAGGCCCTGGTAAAAATAATGGTTGTGGGCCTGCCTGGAGTCGAACCAAGCGATCGGGTTTTCACCCCGATTCGTAACCGAAGTAGCCCGTGTTCCTTACTACCGTGAAGTGGGATGAGAAGGACTCGAACCTCCAGGATCAAATGACAGACGGGTTACAACCGCCGACGCTACCAATTACGCGCTATCATCCCTGATTTTTATGCCCTGATTAAGGACACTAAGGAAAGGTCATCAATAACGACAGTAGTTGCAAAGCGGTCAAAAATTCTTTCCTCCTCCACGGGCAGGGAAAGACAACCTCTCACTCTACCCATTTGTATCCCATAACGAATGACGAGATGGCAATACATCGCTCCCCGAGCCCGATTGATCTTCCAGTGGCGGCGCAGTCGCTGGCGGAAGTTGCGGCAATTGTTTGGCCAGCCGCTGAGCTTTGCCCTCCTCGTCGATATTTCTTTCGCACTAATGGACCTGGTAGGACTATTTGACTTTCGGGAAGTAGTGTCCAATACCCTTACCCCCGGCATCCGCTCCCTGACGGAAGAGGAGCTTCGGCTGCTGAAACCCATTTTCGGCGATAGCGTCCCCTACTCCCTTATCCGGATTGATGAGCGATCGTGGATTGGCCCGCGCTTCGGCAATTTCTGCTACGTCAGTTTTTTGACCATCAACAGCTGGGGACCGATGCATTCATCTACGCTAGTCCACGAGGTGGTGCACATTTGGCAATACACCCACCGGGGTGCGGTGTACATCCCCCGGGCGCTCCGCGCCCAGTGGTCAGAGATGGGTTATAACTACGGTGGTCTTGCGCCGCTACAATCCGCCGCCGGTCTGGAGGATTTCAACTACGAGCAGCAGGCTGACATCATTGAAGATGCTTATCGACTGGCAAATGGCTTTCAGGCGCAATGGGTAAAGGGGCGCGGAGCAGAGGTGCTGCCGGTTTACTATCCTTTTTTGGCGGAGCTGCGGGCTGTACCGCCGGCTTCAGCCGGCGAGTCCGCCGACTGAAGTCGGCGGTACAAACTACCTTCACAACATGCTATCCATCTGCCTCCCCGTTTACCGTTACGACGTCCGCCCGCTGGTGACGGAGTTGCTCCGGCAAGCTGAGGAGTTGGAGGAAGACATTGAAATCCTGGTCTACGATGACGCCAGCCCGGAGGACGGCGATTGGGGCCGGGAGGAACTCCGTAATACGTCAGGTATTCGCTATGTCGAATTAACCAGTAATCTCGGCCGGGCCGCTATCCGGAATAAGATGGCGCGGGAGGCGAGTAATAAGTACTTGTTGCTGATGGACTCGGATGGCTGGCCTTCAGAAAAGTTTCTTTGGCTATGGATGTATAATATTGGAGAAAGAGAAGCCATGACCGCCTCTCCTTCCATCACCGTCGGAGGACGTAACTACTCCCCCACTCTGCCGGAAGACCCCGAGTTAAGGCTACACTGGTGGTATGGTATTCGTCGGGAAAGCCCTACTCAAAAACAGCGCACTGAGATGGGGGCACTCGGCTTCCAGTCTAATAATTTCGGGGTAGAGCGCCAGGTCATGCTTCAACACCCCTTCCCGGAAACACACCAGGGATACGGGCATGAAGACACCTTGTGGGGGCAACAACTTGCCCTTACCGGCATCTTTATCGGACATTCGAACAATCCCGTCATCCACCTAGGCCTGGAGCCCAACGATGTCTTCCTCAGCAAGCAACGGCAAGCCATCCGGAACCTCGCCCTGCTCAAAAAACAAGCTCCGCACCTGCGTACGCGCCTGATTGACCTCGTGGAACGCTACCCGCGC
>CALIGP010000152.1 GCA_938021455.1 uncultured Lewinella sp.
AGGGAGCCCATGCCAACGGCTGCGCGGGCGTGCTTACCCGCTTCGCCGAAGACCTCGACCATGAGGTCGGAGAAGCCGTTGATGACCTTGGAGTGGTCCGTGAAATCCGGTGTGGCGTTGACCATGCCGTGGACCTTGACGATGCGCTTGACCCGGCTCAGGTCACCGAGTTCCAGCTTGAGGGCGGCGAGCTGCTGCAGGCCGACGAGGCGGGCGGCTTCGTAGCCTTCTTCGACGGTCACGTCAGCTCCGAGTTTACCGTTGACGCGCGTGCCATCGGCACGCGTTGGCCCCTTGCCCGCCAGGAAGACGAGCTTCCCGGACTGGACCGCGTGGACGTAGTTCGCCTTCGGTACGCCGAGGGTAGGTAGGGTGAGTTTTAGCTCCTGGAGACGGGCTTCGATGTCGGCGCGTTCGATGAGGGGCTCCGTGTCGGTCGTTGCTGAAGCGGGTGGGGTGCTTTGTTCACAGCTGATCAGGCAGGTGATGGTTGCGAGGAGGAGGAAGATTTTTTTCATTGGGCTAAAAGTAGGTAAACAGTCAGATAGTCAAACAGTCAGGGAGTTAAACAGTCAGATAGTCAAACAGTCAGAGAGTAGCTGTCGTTGTTATCTGGCACGCTGCTGCGCAGCTGGAGGTCGGCTGTCAACTCATTCAACGAAAACATTGGGATCTTACCATAGTACCTACGGTCCTTCTCTTCCGGCTGCGGCGGCTACTGCTAAAGAATTAAGGGACTGATTTCCGGCTGACCGCAGCAGGCAGCAGCGAAGCTCACCCGGTGCTGTGCTACGAAGCTCTGCGAACTGTTAAATAGCAGGGCAGTCGTTACGCTCGTTTTCGGAAAAAGCTTCGTCCAGAGCACCCAGCTGCGCAGCAGCGTGTGAATGGCACTTGCGGTAGCTACTATTTGACTCTCTGACTCCCAGACTCCTTGACTATTCTAATTCCCAATAAAAGGATCTGTTATATCTCCGCCCAACAAAAGGTCGTAGTTCAGCTCCATCATTCGCATCGTGGTCGAAGCTTGTGCCATCATGATGCCCTGCGCCAACTTGTACATGATTTTCGTGTAGGCCGCTTCGTACACTTTTACCTGTTGGCGGGGGCCGGCCTTGGCGACCTTCCCAAGCGTATTACCGAAGGAGCTGGTGTTGTTGACGATGCCTTCGCTCACCAGAATGGAGGCAATGCCGCCCCATTTTTGGTACACCTCCATAGGCGTTTCCCGAAAGGAAACCCGGTATACGTCCGTCCCCTTAGCCTTGCTTGAAGAAATGAATAGATGCGCTTTACGACCATTCAACGTTGATTGCCCAACGGTGATGAAGTGGTCGGAGCCCAGTAGCTCTTTACTTACTTTCATCCGGGTCAGGTCTAGATACTCCGGGGATTGGACGCCCATTTTACGCAGCGTATAATCAATGGCAGCTTTCGTTGATCGGGCCTGTTTCGCCGTAACGTTTAAGGAAAATAGCCTGGGCGAATTCGGATCATTGGCACTAGCGTATAACCCGTCCTTATTGCCAGACTGCCAGTTGTTGGAAAGCTCCGTTCCCCGGCGATCCCGCTTAACCAGTAGGGGAGGGTAGTCTTTGGTCAGGGGGGCTGTATTAGCGGCTACTGGCCTGGTTGTTGAGGGAGCGGGCGTGCTTTTCAGCGGATCATCGAAAAGAAGATTTTCACCACCCATTTCGTCGAAGTCTTCCTGTAAGGTGACCATCATGAATACTTTCCCTCCCTGGCCTTCAGGTTGTAGTCGGGCGGCGAAGAATTTGTGGTCGTCTCCCAAAAAGGCTTCTCCCCATTCCACAAAGGCACTGCCCCGCTGGCTATTGTCATCGATCAGGGCGTCCATTCCCATCACTTCATAAACTCGAGCCAGCTGGTCTTCAGGCTTACCGGCTCCAGGGAATGGCCCCGCGCTGGTTTTGTTCAATTCCGCGAAGCTGAGTACGATCAGGCTCGCGTTGTTCACCGTTTTGTGGCTGTAGAGTTCTCCGATTCCCTGTTCGGGGCCTTTGACCCAGGTATTGGAAGCCTCTGGTTGGGCATTACAGGAAGTGAAGAGGAATAGGGAAATAATCGCAATCGTGCAAAATCGCATAGTGTATGGGTTGGTTCTTGGGCAAAACTATAGCGACGATAACTTTCATGCTGGGTTTCTGCTGTTAAACCTCCTTTAAAAGTTGACAACTCAATTGAATCGGACCTCCAACTGCCTGCCATTATCGATGGCTACCTCGGAGCCACCACCACCCGGTTCAGCCACCGGCGCTCGCCCTGTGTAACGCGAATTGTGTAAGCGCCAGGAGCAAGGCTAGAAAGGTCCACTGTATTACCGCGCTGACTCTTAATCTGATGAGTCTTACGACCGAGATCATCCACAACCAGCAACTGCCAATCGGTAGTTAGGTCGACCCCTTTAAAGGTTACTGTGTTCGATACTGGGTTGGGGTAGATTTTCAGAGAGGGAAGCCCTGCGACCGGGCTAAAAATGCCGGTCGTCTTTGGCTTCTTGACCGTGCCTTCCGTTAGTTCTGCGTTCGTTAGGACGACTAGCTCGCCGGTAGAAGAATACCCACTTACTGTATTCTCTTCACGTCCGCCGCCTAACCGTAAGGCAGACTCCGCCTCGGCGTCTGTAGTCGTAAAGCATAAGCTCGCCACCGTAGCTCCTTCCAGAATGGCGGGAAACTTCACGCCATCCTCTGGATTCCGATCAAAGGTAAGATCGGTGCTCGTAAACGGAATTTCAGCAGCAGTAAGCCGCAGGGGGTTATCTCCTAGCTTGACTTCGGCCAGCGGGAAGGTGGCTGCGTCCCAGTTTAAATTCAGGTCAAAACCGGCGATGGCGTAGGCTTCTTCCGCCAGCAGGTCCACACAAAACTGTTCGGCATTGTCTGCGTCAGCGTAGGGTTCGGAAAAACTTGTTCGCATCCCTGGTTCTCCATAGCTGATAAAGCCCTGGCGAACGGAATGGGGAACAACTCCGGTTAAACTTGAAAACTCGGTAGGGATCGCCACATCGCTAAAGATCGGTGTGTTGCCGCTAAAGCCGGGCAGCGTTTTGAATCGTAAAGTAAGTAGTACTGTGTCTTGTGCCAGGGAAACGACAGTATTGGTAAAGGTAGTGGAAACGGCTCTGAATTGACCGGGCGTAACGAGGTTGTATTGATTGTCAAGGGAAGAAATTGCCGTGCCAAAAGACGCATCCTGCAGCTCCAGTTCGTCTTCAGCCCAGACCAAACCTATCTGAAAGGCAACGAAACCAGGTTCTCCTATACCGAATACCCTTACGTCAACGAAAGTATCATTCTCGGGCAGGACAGTGTGCTCAACGGTTACAAGAATGGAGTCTTGACTTTGGGCGTTTAACGTACCTGCGCACGTAGCGGTAAATACCGCCAGTAGTGCGAGAGTAGATAATATAAATTGTTTCATCAATTAGGGTTGTTAAAAATTAGTAGGGTGTGAAGACTATTTCACAAGATAGGTTTTTTTTGTTTTTGATAGGGACTGACTTGGCGGTATTTGATGGTTGAAGAGAGGGTTTCTCACCCGAAAATCTGTTCGCCCGGCTGAAGCCGGTGCTGTGTTACGAAGCTCTACGAGCTATTTGGAGGGATAAGGTTGTTTGCCGCTTCCCCCAGCTGCGAAGCAGCGTGTAATGAAACAGCGGCAGCGACTATTTGACTCCTTGACTCCCTGACTATTT
>CALIGP010000153.1 GCA_938021455.1 uncultured Lewinella sp.
GGTTGGAAAAAGACATTGAGAAGATTCACCTGCAGATGTCTAACCCCGAATTCTACAACGACGAAAAGCGAGTAGAAAAAACCACCGCTGAGCTGAAGTCTAAGCAAGACGAGCTCGAAGAAGTGATGGAGAAATGGGAAGCGGCTAGTGAGGCGCTGGGGTAGGAATGGTAGTCTTGTAGTCGGGTAGTCTGATAGGCTACCGCACCTGGGTGTAGGGCATTGCCGCGCGGCAGCTCTACAAGACCACCCGACTACAAGACCACCAAGCTCCTCTCCCAATATTATTTTGTCGCCAAAGGCTAAAGGCCTCATAAAAAGGCTAAAGTATTCCCCTCTGCGATACTTTTATCGTCCCCTGAACGTATATTGAGTATACAATTACCACTACGTCAAGCCCCCACTCTTTTTCCCGATTTTAGCCCCAAGTTGACGATGAAAACCATATTCTCTAAACTCGCCACGTTGGCCTTGCTAGTAATGGTCTTAGCCGGATCTAGCAATTCCCCCTACGGTGACCCCGCCAACCGCCACAATTTTGACTTGCCCTTCTATGCGCAACAGATCAATATCGTTTATGATCCGGGCATGGAGATCAGCAACCCGACACAGCTAAATAATACCAGCATTAGCCAGTCTTACCGGGATTATGGTCGACGGCCTAGTCAAGTTTTGCTCAACAGTTTGCTCGAAGCCAAAGAGAAGTATGAGCTCAACGATTACCTCTTCTGTAAGCTCGCCCGCACCAGCCTGCAGGTAATCTACAGTAATGGCTCTTCTAATGCCCGCGAAGTATCGCTTTACGGATTACTGATCGATGCTGGCTTTGATGCCATCCTCACCTTTCGGGGCGGACGAATCTTTGTGAACGTATACACCAGTGAAGACCTTTTCGAAGTCCCGATCATCGACGCTAAAGGCCGCCCCTATGCAAACATAAGTTGCCTAACGGGCGAGTGCAATGGCCGTCAACGGCTCTACATTCACAACGAGCACCCCAACCCAGGCGGGCGGTCTTTCGGTTTTCAGTTGAAAAACTGGCCTGACCTGGGCGTGCAGCCCACCATTAAAGATATGTCCTTCAATTACCATGGGGTGCAGCAGACACTTCGTGTTACTTTTGACCGGACGATGGTGGACATCATGGCCGACTACCCCTTCATCCACGAATATTGTTATCTCGAAACGCCCCTGTCGGCTACCCTGCGCGAAAGCCTGCTACCGCAGCTTCGGCGATACCTGGAACCTCTCGATCAGGAGCAGCAGCTTGAACTCCTGGCCAGTTTTACCCGCTCGGCCTTCGACTATAAAGAAGACAACGCCAACTTTGGCCGTTCAAAGCCCATGGTTCCAGAAGAGCTTTTTGGTTATAGTTTTTCGGATTGTGAAGACCGCTCCGCGCTCTTTTTCGCCCTCGTACGAGAGCTCCTGGGCATCCCCATGGCGGTAGTTGCCTATGATGACCACCTAACCATTGCCATTGGAAGTGACGACATAAAAGGAGATGCGTTCACCTATAATGATCAACGATATGTCTTCTGTGATCCCACCGGCCCCAAGAATTCCAGCCGGATTGGACAGATTCCCCCCGGTTATGAAAATAAAAATTTCAAAATAATCGGTACTTACAAATAGCTGATTGTCAACGAGAAACAACACTTTTTCAGCTAATTTGCTTTGGTTTGCGTCCAATTGTTACTTTTGCGGCCCAGAGGGGTGAAAACAAAATGCCACCCCCATGGCTTTTTTAAGTAGTAAAACTTATGCGTTAGTATGTATTGGACTCTAGAACTCGCTTCTCACCTTGAAGATGCCCCCTGGCCCGCCACGAGGGACGAACTTATCGATTACGCGATCCGCTCCGGCTCCCCCCTGGAAGTGATCGAGAACTTACAAGCCATGGAAGATGAAGGAGAAACCTACGAGGTGATCGACGATATCTGGCCTGATTACCCCCGAAAGGATGACTTCCTTTTCAATGAAGATGAATATTAAACAACTTACGAGTTGAGCGACAAAGCCGGTGACTTCCCTCACCGGCTTTGTTATGTCCGCTCTGCTCTTTCCTTCAATCATACCCCTTAGTTCCATGCCCCACGTAATCGCAATCGACGGATTCAGTGCCTGCGGAAAGTCAACACTGGCCAAAGCTATGGCCAAACGTCTTAATTATCGATTCATTGACACCGGTGCTATGTACCGGATGATTACACTGCACTTTTTACGTCATGAAGTTAGCCTGGAGGACGAGGGCGCGGTCGCAGGTGCATTGGAAGGTTTACGGGTAGACTTCGTCCCGGGCTCCAACGATGCTCTCCTGAACGGGGAGAACGTTGAGGCCGAAATCCGGGACCGGGCAGTGTCTGACTTTGTGTCGCCGGTGGCGGCGGTAGGCGCCGTGCGCCGGTGGGTCGTCCCCCAGCAGCAGGCCATGGGTAAAGCTGGTGGCATTGTAATGGACGGCCGAGACATCGGCACCGTCGTCTTCCCCAAGGCCGACCTCAAACTATTCATCACCGCAGACCGGGAAACCCGGATCCAACGCCGGCTTGATGAGCTCATCGCAAAGGGCATCCCCGCTGATCCCGAAGCGGTCGCCAACAACCTCGACGAACGCGACCGCATCGACTCCACCCGCAAAGACAGCCCCCTCCGCAAAGCGGACGACGCCATCGAAATCGACAATAGCTGCCTCTCCCTGGAAGAATTCATTGAAGTAGGCATGGCGGAAGCGGCTAAGATTTAGGCTAGCTCGTCGGCCGAGCGTTACGACGAAGGAGTTTCGCTCGTCCGCCGAGTGTGGAAACCTGCGATTTAATTGACAACCAGCAAAATGTCCAACACCACCAAAGATTATCTTTTCGTCGGCATTCAGTTTATGCTGTTCCTTGGCTATGCCCTGACACCCCGGATTCTTAATTTTCAATTACCAAAGGTTGTAGCTTACGTAGGCCTACTCCTTGCCATTAGCGGTCTTTGCACCGGCGTTCTCGCCCTCCTTCAACTTCGCAGTAGCTTTTCGCCGTTCCCAACACCCGTTGCTAACGGCGAGTTAGTCTCCAACGGTCTCTTCAGGCTATCCCGCCATCCCATCTACAGCAGTATTTTGCTCGGAGCCTTTGGCTTTTCCCTATACACAGGCTCTGGCTATCGCCTACTTATCGGGCTAGGTTTACTACTCCTCTTCTACTTCAAATCCCGCTACGAAGAACAATTACTCTCCCAAAAATATGCGGGCTACGCTGACTATAAAAAGCGGGTAGGCAGATTTTCGCCCTGGTGGTAACCCTCTCCTCCGACTCCTACCCCGCCTTCAACGCGCGGCAGCCCACCACGCAGTAGCAGCGAAGCTAAAATACTAACGGACTAAAAGGCCAAAGAACTAACCTACGGTTTACTCAAATCCAGCTCCCGCAGCATTAGCATATAGCTACGACCGAAATCCATCAGGTTATCAAAGCTCAACTGGCTGAGGCCTGGGCGCAGGCGCGGGTAGTCATCACTGTACTGACTGATGATGTCCGTGATGGCGGCGCGAATGGCGCGGCGGGCGGGGCGTCCGTCCCTATCCAGAAACTGCTGTTTAAAGCCAAGCTCCCGGAAGTATTCATCTTCACAAACCCGGTAGTAGAGTTGCAGTAGGCTACGGTCTGGCGGCGGCACGGCGTAGTTGAACAGGGCATAGCCGACGATGTAGCCGGGGATGCCACTGGCAACCTCGACGTAGCCGTTGTCCTGATACCAATCCATATTCGGCAGCTCGTTGTCGATCAGACTCACGAGGCGGTCATGGTTCGCAGGTAACGTAATGCCAAAAGTAGACTTGCCGGCATAGAGCTCCTCGGCAAAGGATTCCGGTGCACGACGTAACAGGTGTTGTAGCTCCCTGAGCAGGCGGATGTTCTTGTAGGTCACCGGTTGGTCATCCTCGCGGGCGAAATACATGCGGTGCATGCGCTCCAGGGCTTCCATGGTGTGCCCTTCGGGGATGAGCAGATAATCGAGGCGATAGACGAGGTCGAGTAGCAGATAAGCCACCGCTCCGGGCTGTTCCTCGGGGTTGAGTTTACCCTTCCCAAGATAGTCGATCACGTACTGAATACGACGACGGAGAAACTCAAGCTTGCGTTCTTTATCTTCTACACTTAGTTCTTCGAGGTGGGTGATTTCGGTCGCACTCAGAAATTCGCTGAACTCTTCCAGCAGCAGGTCATCCTGCTTATCGGCGCGGAGGGCCATTTCTTTCAGGGCGTGGTAAAGCTTATGGGGGCTGGCGTCGTTGACCGGCGTATCGAACACGATGGCCAGGCAGCCATCGTCGTCAATGGCGAAGCGGCTATACTTCAGCTCGTAATTCATGGAGGTGAGCCGGTGCAAGAGGTCCGCATTGTTAGCGTCCAGGTGGGCGACCCGGGCGGTAGCCCGAAGTTGATCATCGTCGGCAAAACCAGTTACCCGCTTGCTGCCCTGGTAGAACTCGAAGTAGAGTTTACCGCCCTCCGTCTTCCACTTTACGTTGCCCTCCCGCTCGTCCAGCAAATAAGCCATAAAGGCTTCGCAGCTTTCCACGTAGTTGCCTTTCTCGAAGGCGAGGAGGGATTTGTCCCAGGCGGCGTAATTCTCCGGCGACTTATACGCATCGGTATAGCGTCCGAAGTTAAATTCGGGGCCGTCAGTGGGGTCATAGCCGGGGGCGCGGCCGAAGAGGGTGTCCCAGATGCTCAAATGGAAGAAAGATTTGTTACTTGGTCAGTTAGTAGCGGTAAGATACGTAGTGGCGAGGGATGTGGAAAAGAAAAGACGGAAACGAAAACTCTTATTTTGGTGTTATCTTTAAGTATCTAAGATAACCAGCGTTGTATGACAAAATCCATTGAAGCACATTCTGACCCGGGTTGGGATTTCTACTGGACGTTAGAACGGTATCACCATGCCATTGAGCATGGAACGCTCACCGAAGACGACAAAGTCGAATTACTTTATGGTAAAATCGTAGACCTTATGCCCGCCGGAACCTTACACGAGGAATGTGTCAGTATTCTTTCAGCGTTTTTCCAGGATAAGTTTGGAAAGGAGTTTCGCTACCGGGAAGAAAAGTCTATCGCTATTCCGGACTTGGCCTCAGAGCCCGAACCAGATTTCGTTGTCGTAGTCAAAAAATCATACAGTAAGGAAAGACCTGCACCAGGAGAAGTTCACCTCGTTGTTGAAGTAGCCAACTCTTCCCTCCAAAAAGACAGAACAGTAAAAGTCGAACTTTATGCGGAGGCCAAACTTTCGGAGTATTGGATTATTAACTTACTTAATCGTCAGATAGAAGTTCATCTCAATCCTCAGCCTGAGCAAAAGCTATATGGATCCATCACGCATTATGGGGAATCAGACTCCTTCGTCAGCCCCTTTGCTGGTGAAATTATTGTGGCGGACTTACTTCCCGATGAAGACCAGAGCTAACGGTTAGCTTGGCCGCCTTTATTTTGACACTCACAGCCTCTTCCATACCCTCACCATCCCCCGATACTTCGAATACATCTGCTCGAAACTAAGCCGGAAGGTACTGCCATCATTAAATCCACACTTTCGGTAAAAAGCAATGGTGGCTTCGTTAGTATCCATACGCTCGAGCCAGAGGATAGATTTGCCAAGCCGACTAGTTTCTCCTTTGGCATATTCCACCAACGCGCTACCGATGCCTTTTCCACGCACAGCATCATCGAGGTATAGCCGGTCGAGTTTAAGCGCTGGCTGACCGGGAAAGTCGGGCATTTCAGCGTCCAGCTTTAGTCGGTAGATACCAACAAGTTCTTCCCGAAAATAGACGTGGTGGTAGGGACTATTTTCTTGCGCCAGATCGTTTTTGAAGGGTTCATGAGCGTGTACGTGATCGATGTACCAGGCACCGCCGTCGGGCCAGAGGTAAGCAAAAGCTGGCGGATATGTTTTTTGCATCAACGCATAGTGGCGCGGGTGATCTTCCAGGCGAATGGGACGCAGCTCAATCTCAGGAGATACGGCAATTACTTTATGTTCGGACATGGGCGCGGACGCAGGTACAAGGAAAAGGTTCTGGAGCAAAGATAGCCACCTGGTTCTCCACCCTGCACCTGCGCTCCGTCGCCCAAATGTCCCACAAGCCCACTATCTTACTGGCCATGCGCTACTTGATTCTACCTTCCTTATTTTGTCTCTTTGCCTGCTCTCCCAAAATGGCCATTGAAAGTAACGGCTACCTCTTTGTGGAAGCGGAGTCTTTTAGCCGGCAAACCGCTGACGATGTCCGCCAGTGGATCATCATCGACGGCGATGCCGCCAACGATGGCTTTATTGACCCCGACGAGAGTCACCACGCTACAGCTTCCGGCCGTGCCTACCTCGAAGCTCTGCCCGACACCCGCGTCACCCACGATGACGTGATCACCCCTGGCATCAACTTCAGCAACGAAGCTGGTAAAATGGCTATTTTGGAATACCCCATCACGATCTCCACCCCGGGCCGCTACTACGTCTGGGTTCGTGCTTACAGCTCCGGCTCAGAAGACAACGGTATCCACGTTGGGCTGAACGGCACCTGGCCCGAAAGCGGCCAGCGCCTGCAATGGTGCGAGGGCAAAAATCAGTGGACCTGGGACAGCAAACAACGCACAGAAGCCATACACTGCGGCGAGCCTGAATTGATTTATCTGGACATCCCTACCGCCGGTAAGCATACCATCACCTTCTCGCTGCGGGAAGACGGGTTTGAATTTGATGCTTTTGTGTTGACGCAGGAATATCAGTCTCCGGAATAGCGTCATCAATAGTCCAAATAGTCTATCCGATCATCTCCTCCGCCCAGGCTTTCCCGGCTTTCAGATGGTTTCTCAGGCCGTGCTTAATGATCCATTTGCGCTCCTTACTCTCGGCAGGTAACCAGCTCTCGATCAGCTCTCTGCCCAGTTCTTCGTTGTCTTTAAGGATATCGTTCAG
>CALIGP010000154.1 GCA_938021455.1 uncultured Lewinella sp.
CTCGTCCACGAACAACTCAATGGACTGCTCAATCACATTAAGGTGACGCTCCAGCTGACCGATGAAGTCGTCTGACTTGTCTACGAAGAGCTCGACGGCGATCCAGACGTTGTCGTTCACGACGTAGGCTTTGGCGACCTTCTTAGTCATGTTTACGGTATTGACGGCCTTCAGCACGCTCAGGCGCTCCAGCTCTGACTCAATGGGCCAGATGTTTGGGATAACGAGGCGGTAGAACTCCGTATCGTCTTCGTTCACTTCAAAGAAGTAGGAATGCTCTTCGTATTCGAAGGTGACATCGCCGTCACCGTCTACTTCACTAGCCAGGCCAATTTGCTTTAGTACTCCCTGGTAAAGTTCCTGTAATTCCGTTTCGCTCTGGGCGCTAAGGGAGGTATTAGCCGAAAACAGGAGAACAACAAGGAGTAGGGAAGAATAGATAAACTTCATAGTAAAATACTGGGATCTGTTAAAAAAAAGGA
The DNA here is from genome assembly GCA_938021455.1 of uncultured Lewinella sp. Lineage (GTDB taxonomy): Bacteria > Bacteroidota > Bacteroidia > Chitinophagales > Saprospiraceae > Neolewinella. Next base: position 483 of record CALIGP010000154.1, read on the forward strand.
CGATTGTTCAATGCATTTATCCCCTTCAAAATTGCAGAGATCGCAAAAAAAATCGTTACAACGCTTAAATATAGCCCAAAGCTACTCTACTGTACTACCCAACCGCACCTCAACTTTCACTTCCCGCTCATCCCGCAGCAGGTTGAGGGTGATAAATTCACCGGGATCATACTTCTCCATTTCCAGGAAATATTCGGTGTTGTTGGTGATTGACTTACCGTTGATACCCACCAGTACGTCTCCAAGTACCCAATTCCCCCGATTGTCTCGGCTAAGGCCTCGGATACCGGCCTTTTGGCCGGGCCCGTCAGCGGTTACATCGTAGACCATGAGCCCGCCTCCACGGCGAAGCTGACGGAACTCGACACCAACCGTAGCCCGACGTACTTCACCATAGCGAATCAGGTCAGGCACTACGTAGCGAACTACGTCAACGGGTATACTGAAGCCAATACCAGCAGATGCGCCAGATGGGCTGTATATAGCCGTATTCACCCCAATCAATACGCCCTTGCTATCCAGCAGCGGCCCACCGGAATTACCCGGATTAATGGCAGCATCTGATTGAATCACGCCTTTGATCGGAACGTTCGCCTGGCTGTTAATCTCCCGGTCCAGCGCGGAGACAATACCCGTTGTGAGGGTTTGATCCAGGCCGAAGGGGTTACCGATGGCGTAAACCGCCTGTCCTACGCGAATGCCTTCCGAAGAGCCGATGGGAATGGGGATGAGCTCTTTAGCCGGTGCCTCTATTTTCAGCACCGCGAGGTCTTTTTCCTTAGCAACGCCCACGAGGCTGGCCTGGTAGCTCTCGCCGTTAGCGAGGGTGACAACGGCCTGGGTAGCGCCCTTGATGACGTGATAGTTGGTAATGATGTGGCCGTCTTCATCCCAGACAAATCCCGAGCCCGAGCCAGAAGGAACCTCAGATACGTCCCTCGACCAGAAGCTCCTTTGTCGGGTCTTCGTGGTAATGTAACAGACGGAAGGAGAAGCGTCTTCGAAGAGCCGGATGGTGTGTAGCTCGGTGTCGGTGTAGGTCAGGGCTTCTTCCTCCGTCACGTTTTCTAGCGTGCTGTCCATACCTCGTTTCGCGGCGGGTTCCCCTTGCGTAGACACCGTTCGTTCGGCGGGTGATTCCGTGGGCGCGGACGCGGGTGCAAGGGAAAACACGGGGGAAGCAGGGAAGAGGTAACGGCCGGCGGCGAAGGCCACCAGGATGATCAGGAAGGAAAGGAGAAAATTTTTCACGGGCGGGTTACTTTGGGATATACCCCTTAGTAACGCGCCAACGGGGGGAATGAGTTTAAGCGACGGCCGTTATTTAGGCTATCGGTAAACCGACAGCTTACCTCACCCGATACCGCAAACTCTGCCCTCCTCTAAACGGAAAGCGTATGAAGTACACGCCCGATTTTTGTCCGGGCAGAGAATTAACGCCTTCCTGAAGATCAACCAGACTGATCAGCCGACCACCAGCATCCAGGATCATGGCTTGAGACGGGCCATCCGCCGGTACGACTAGCCTGGCTATTCCATCCTCATATTGCACCTGCGGCCGCGCCCCCACAGCCCCTTCCACCGGAGCAGCCGCCAGCCATTCACCCCAACTTTCAAAACCGTCTCCATCAAGAAACCGCAGTCGATAGTAAAACCACTCCGTTAGCTTATCCGGGGTATGGCCCAGCTCTCCGGTGAGTTCCTCTGGCGAAGTGACCGACGCCAGCAAACGGGCAGCGCGTTGATCATACCCTCCGTGTAATTCCACCTTACTGGCGGGCTCATCCGCCAGCTGCCAACGTATACGATCGCTGCCGTCTTCCCGTTCCAACTCCGTTTGCAGTATGGTAACGGGCAGGGAGATGTCTTGCGCCTCCACCAACCAGCAGACGGCATCGCTTATGTGCTGGCGGAAGTCGTTCGTCTCATCCGTATAATTACTTCTGGCATGTCCCATTGTCGTATAAAAAGACCGAGCGCCAGAGGGGAAAGTCTGGTACCAGCTTGCTGGCCGGGCGGCGTCGTAACTGTTTGATCCCGTTGAACGTACTTCCAGCACGGGAACAATGGTACTCACCAGTCCCGTATCGGGCCAGTAATAATATTCTTCGGCTTTGGCCCAGGGGTCCGGAACGTTATCCGTGCTGGGGTGAGTGCCGATCTTGTCCATTGTTCCCGCAAAATTGTTACTCGTATGCGGAGGGCTATTACGGCGGCTGCCGCCCACCAGATTAGTATAGAAAGGGTAGCTGGCATCCCGGTACATATCTGTCGCGCCGTGAATCCCCAAAAAAGCACCACCAGCAGCAATGTACGCTTCCAGGTTTGCCCGCTGAGTAGCGTCAAAGAGATTGTTTCCGGTCGTATTGGAAAACACGATCACTTCGAATGCCATCAGCGCTGTTAAGTCATCAAAGATGGCTTCGTCATCGGTGTCTACAATGGTGAAATTTTCCGCATCTCCAATGTCGTCGAACATCCCCGCACTCTGGGAGCGGGTGCCATGATCAAATCCATTGGTTTTGGTGAAGTGGAGGATGGAGAAGGCCGTCGGGCCTCCGCAACTAACTTGAGCGGCCAACGCCAGTGGCAGGCATAGGAGGAACGGTAACAACACTTTCATAGTGATGAGTTTTAGCAAACATTATCTGGGGGGGGTAGTTCAGCTAATCCGTTGGTAGGGTCTCCGACACAGAAGTATCAAAAATCCAACCCTAACCCAAGTAACACATTTCTGCCGGCCTGGGGGTACATTCCTTTGAGTAACGTCTCCTCCCCAGCAAAATTATAGCGGTAACTCCAGCCATTGGAGACGTAGAGCTGATCGGTCAGGTTACGAATCAACAGGGTCAAGCGTAATTTCGGGCCGCGTTTTGAGGGCATCGTTCGGTCTGTACCCGGGTTCATGGGGGATTCCGGCAAAGCAACAGCGCGGCGTGCGCCAAAGTCAAAGCTGTAGCTGAGGCGCAGGTCGGTATAATTGTAGGCTTCGAGGGCAGCACCTTCGGTGCCACTGTTGTCCACGAATCGTTCGCCGACGTACTTGGTCTGCAGGCCAGCCTCCAGGTTGTGCAGTCGGGTATTCACCATCCGGTAATTCAGGTCAAGTGCACCGACAACGGAAGGGCTGAAGGCCAGCGGAGCGTCTTCGCGCATTACCTCATCCTGCCCTAGCCAGCCGAAGTTTTCGTCATAGCTGTCCAAAAATTCCGTGTAAGCTTTCACCCGGTTTCGGCTCAGGGCCAGGTTACCACCAACGGTAAAATCCTCAGAAATACGGTAGCCACCCTGCAGTTCCAGCCCGAGGCGGAAGCTTTTCGCTACGTTGGTCCGCACAAGTTCACCGACATCGTTGAGTTCGCCAGTAACGACCAATTGATCCTGATAAGCCATGTGGTAGAAGTTGACGCCGTAGTTCAGGTTTCCCTGCTGGCGACGAATACCAATCTCCGTATTGAGTAGCTTCTCAGGGCGGGGGCGGACCGCCGCCGGGCTTTCGGTGAAGTCGTTCCGGTTCGGCTCGCGCTGGGCGACGCCGAAACTGGCGTAGGCCTGCCCTCCGCCAGGAAGTTGATAAAGTAAGCCTGCCTTGGGGTTGAAGAAAGTGTGGGTGGCCGTCTCGTCAATCCGGCTCAGGTCATTGGCAAAGCCAAGGAATTCGTAGCTGACGTGGCGGACCTGGAGGTCGACGTAGGCGGAGAGACGGTCGGCGACCTGGTAGTTCGTCCGCAGGTAATTGCTGAAGTCTCGCTTAGTGGCGTCGTTGTCGTAGTAACGGTCGCGGATTTCGGAATCGCCGGCTTCGCGGGCCCAGATGACTTCACCGTAGTGACCACCGAGGTACTCATTGGCGGAGCCGCCAAAGGTGATGTCCAGCACGGAGGATGGGCGATAGCGCAGGCTATATACCGCGCCGTAGAAGTGGTTGTCCAACCAGCGGCGGCGGATCAAATCCGTCTCCTCCGCACCACCCTCGCCGGTGTCGATGCCGTAATCGGCGACGTCTTCGCCGGCTTTGTATTGCTCAAAGTAACCGAGTCCCCGCGTGTAGTGTCCACTGAGGCCTAGGCTCCACTTTCCGCCGAACTCATTGTTGTAGTGCAGCTGGTAGTGGTTTTGCCGGTAGTTGTCGACTTCGTTGTCGTAGGGCTCGCCTTCTTTTTCGGTACCGACGGAGTTGTAGGTCCGGCCAAACTCATCGATCTCATCCTGGGTTACTCCGTTCCAACTTTGGTAAGTGACTTCATTGCCGCCGAAGGCGTTAAAACGCCACACGGCACCTGCGTCCGCGCCCACATACGTTAGCCCTGCGTAGTATCCCTGCAGGTCCGCCGAAGCGCGATCCACATATCCGTCGGAGTGCGTCTTGCTAAAGCGAGCGTCAATTTTCAAGCCGTTATCCAGCAGGCCAGAGGTGTAGTTCACACTACCCCGTCGGGTGCCGAAGCTGCCCAGACTACCGTCCAGACTCAGCTTGGGTTCTTCCCCGATTTGGTTGGTATTGAAGTCGATGGTGGCCCCGAAGGCACCCGCACCGTTCGTGCTCGTCCCTACCCCACGCTGGATCTGGATGTTGTCCGCCGAGCTGCTGAAGTCGGGCAGGTTCACCCAAAACACGCCCTGGCTTTCGCTGTCATTATACGGTATGCCGTTGATGGTGACGTTGGTCCGCGTCGGGTCGGAGCCCCGAATCCAGATGCCGGTGTAGCCCGTGCCCGTGCCGGCGTCAGAGTTGACCACCACGGAGGGCGTCCACTTCAACAGGTAGGGCGCATCCTGACCGAGATTGCGCTTTTGGATTTCTTCTTTGGTGACGTTGGTATAGGTGACGGGGGTTAATGCATTGGCCCTTGTTGCCGTAACCGATACTTCATCAAAGTAGTAGGCTGTTACTAACTCATTGCCAACTAAAGTAAGCGTTAGTGGCTTTTCGTCCAGAAAACTATTTATCGATACTTTACTATCAGAGTAGTGTTTATCGAATGAGATATAACCGTTCACATATTCCTTTGGAACGATCATAGTGAATCGTCCATTGACATCCGTAATCGTTGTTTGGTTTGTTCCTTCAAGAAGGACCGATACGCCGACTAAAGGTTTCTCTAAGTCATTAGCTATAATACCGGTAATCGTCTTTTGCCCCATCAGCCCACCAAAGCAAGCCAGCGCCAGGGCGGCGCAGAATAGAAATCGCATCATCGCGAGAATAATTTTTCCCTTCCCAGCATTACCCGGGCAGGTTCCTGATTAAAGAATCTAAAGGGTATAATCTCAGCCGTTCCGGAAGAATTCCGGAGTGGGCACCCCTATTATCGGCGGCGAAGGTAAGAAGAGATATGGAATAAAAGATCGGGGGTTTGTCCAGAGTAAGTCAGATTCGATACAGCTGCACCCCCGCTTTTCTCGTACCTTACAGCTCAAACAAAAGAAACCGGTCAGCGCTTGGCCGACCGGTTCGAAAAAAGAGCTTTGAGAGGCTATCTACATACCAAATTTCTGGAGGGCTAATCCTCCGATGTCGTTATTTCAGTGAGATTACGGCTTGTGCCTAAAAACAAATTCGCTTTCCTTTTCTGAGATTACGGCTAGTTTGTGCCATTGTTACAAGTAATTCGCTTTGTGTATGTCGTCTGAGATTAAGGCTGTTTGTGCCTGGAAAAAGTCGTTGAATAGCTCCTCTGAATCTTTAATGGGAGTAGAAATGTAAGTGGCGTCGTGGGCGTTTCTCCCTTTCGACAATACAAATGTGCAACCATAATCAGGTGAATCCATGTACAAACGCAAACTTTTTTAGACAAAAAAAAAACCACAAAAAACACACAAACAACTGATAATCAATTTTTTAAAATAAAAATAATTCCTAAAAAAAATAAAAAAAGCCGTGAACATATTGAAAAAACCCGCTTTTCAGGGGTAAAAAAAATCACTTTGAAGGAAAAAACATTCTTTCGAACGGTATCAGGACTCTTATTCTGCTTTCTATTTCTATTTGGTGGCAGCAAAAGTCTGGTGTATGG
>CALIGP010000155.1 GCA_938021455.1 uncultured Lewinella sp.
CTTCATGCGAACGAGCTTATCCCCCACACTCATTTTGAGGCCACAGCGAGGGCAGCTGTCGGGCCAGAAATAATCTTTGAGGGGGTAAATCATGGATCAGAAGTTGAAGTTCAGGCCAGACCGGAACTGGAAGGGACTATCCCCGATGCGGTCTGCAGCGGTGAGGCGGAAGAGGATCAAAATTTCGAAACCTGCCTGCCCCGGGCCTCCGCCCTGGCTAATGCCACCCCCGAGGAAAGGCACAGCACGGGTCGCCCGAATAGCATCATCTCCATTGAAACCTTCTACTTCGTTGAGCAAGCTGTATTCTCCATGAGCGAAAAACTGGCCAAACACTTTAGCACGAGCAAAAGCACCAGCAGACCAGGTAACAAAACTCGTCTTGAAGTCTCCGCCCGTACGGGTTTGCCGGTAGGAGTTATAGGCAAAGCTGCCCCGTGGGCCGACACTGAGGACCTGGTTAATCTTGTAGCCAACGATGGGTGAAAGACCAATCTGGAAAAAGCTCTCAAAGTTGTTGGAGTTAAAGCCCAGCTGTGCGCCAGTGCCCCACCAAATTTGGCTCCCTAATCTGCCATCATTGACATTAGCGGGCTGTTTGTCGCTGTAGTAATCCAAGTCATCTTCCGCTTCTTTCTCCGTCGTCTGAGCGGAGATGGCGAAAGAACAGGTACAAAGCAAGAGTAATGCGAAAACGAATTTCTTCAACATGGGGAAGCAGTTTAATGGCAAATATATAGTACACTCAGGCACTTCAGGTGGTTTTTGAAATCATCGTTAGCCAATTGTCGAATTCGCTTCGATCCTGACCTGAAGTGCCCGAGCGGTCCACTTCGGCAGGAGGCTATGTTTCAGCGTTCTCACCTGTTGTGCCTGAGTCAACATAACGGCCCAATCATTTACGGGGTTGCCCTCCTTAAGGATTTGCTAACGTTGCAGCGTCGGCAGGATTGCTTAACTTGACCTCATGACCGACCGACAGAAGACCGGACAGCTCGGCGAAGCCCTCGCCAAAGCCCACCTATTAGCACTAGGGCTGGAAGTGGTAGCAGAAGGCTACCGCTATAAAAGAGTGGAGCTGGACCTGATCGCCCGTCGGGAAGATGGCTGTTTGCTGTTCGTGGAAGTCAAAACCCGTCGCGGGCTAGGCTGGGGTCATCCCTCTGGTGCTGTTTCCGCTACGAAGGAGCGTAACATCGCAAAGGCCGCTTCGGCCTACATGCGGGAAGTCAATCACGATTGGGAGGTCCGCTTCGACATCATAGCGATCCTGCTCCACAAAGATGGCAGCCATACACTGGAGCACATTGAGGACGCCTTTTTTCCGGGCTTGTTTTAATAAGCCTATTGCTTAATTATCCAGTTATAACTGGCTTTTACATAATTGGTCAACTGCTCCATTCTATTTTCGTCAGCCTTTCCTTCAAACTGCTTTAAAGGTAAAACAGCCCCTTTCCAATTCTCACTCACCTCCCAGCTCCAGGTGCTTGAGGCAGGTAAATCGTTATACTGGATGGAATAGCCGTCTGGATAAGCAGCCATATAGAAGTAGGCATCTTTTGCCATGTCATCTTCCATGGCCAGTCCGAATCCAATCCCTAACCCTTTTTTCACCTTACAATAAACGCCCGTATCAAAATGATGAGGCCATATCCGAATTTCACCTTCTGACTGCGCAATTCCTAAAAACAAAGCACACGCCTCGTTGGCAAATGCCCGATAGGTAGCCCAGGTATTTAATTCTTCGCTTCCTGGTTTTTCCCATATCCCATCAGCAAATGGATAAGAAGGAATGTCAAAATGCAATTTCTCCATCAAGTCTTTTGTCGACAAGCCCAAAGCCTCAAAGCCATTGGTTATTTCTTTTTCAATTTTGCTTGTCGTTTTTCCTTCTATGGAAAATGACTTAACGATTTCTTTGTCCTCCGCCAGCAGCAGAAAAGAGAAGTCCGTTAACTGTAACGCAAAAATATGGCGATCGCCATTATGCTCAAACCACCGTCCGTATATCCTCTTTTCAATCGGTTCGAAATATAGATTAGTGTGGCTATCGTCTGCCTGCTTCGGAACCAAGCTTTTATTGACCTTAGCAATAACCTGAATGAGTTGGTGAAGCTTTTTATCCGTGCTATTATAAGATGGCATAGTCGTTTTTAATTACCGGACTTACTAAAAACAGGAGTCCTTCAATGCTAATGGTTCAAGGTAGACCTTTGAAAATGGCTGTGCAACCTTTTTGGCAGATGGGCAATTGGGGCGATACACGCAGGTGCAAAGGGGCGCTTGGACGGCCTTGACTCTTTCCTGCTAAAAGCTAGTTGGTTTACCGTCTACGTAGCCGCTAGTACAGTGTAACATAAGTATTCGCTAATTTCTGCTTGGTCTTTTGCCCGCTGGCGTCATGAAAAAACAGGTCCGTAGCTACGGCTATGCACCGATTTTTTCATCTAGCCAGCGACCAAAATCCCGGCGCAAAAATCTAACTCAACTTATGTTACACTGTACTAGTCCCGGAGTGACGTTTTCTGTAGCGATGGCCGACTAAAGAGCCCACGGCTCGAAAGGAGTCCATCGTATCGCGAAAAACCCAAAGCGCCCCGTACCTTACACCCAAGACAAAAACCTCCCGCTCTCCGTGGCTCAAACGCCCCTTCACGACGATCTCCTCAGCACTCTTACCCTCGGCACTGCCCGTAAGGAGGCCGGGCAGATCATCACCAATTGGCTGGCGGAGCGCGATGCAACGGACCCGACGGCAGACGATAGCGAGCAACTATTAGCTGCCTGGGCCCTCATCGAACGGACGGAGCGGTTACAGCCCTCAAGAAAAAGGGTGCGCACCGAGATGCCCGTCGCTCCGGAGGAAACATTAGCCTACGCCAGCGGCCGGCTGGCGCGCGGGCTACAGTTGATCCTGAAGGGAACTTACCCCGACGTGCTGCCCGAAGCGCTCAATTTACTGAGCGAACGCGAACAACTCATCCCTCCTTATTTGCTACCGGACATTCTGGACAAGGCCATTGCCCTTCAGAATACTGCCCCCAAACTGTCCGACCGCCTCTTCCAGGCCGGCGGTCAGCGCGCCGGCTGGCTCGCCAACCTGAATAAGGAATGGATCGGCCTTCACCCCGACTACGACTTCGCCACCGCCTTTCAGCGGGATGTCACACCAGGCAGGCGACTGCCCCTCCTCCGCCGCTGGCGGCGGCGGAACCCAAAGGCTGCCCGCGAAGCATTGGCGATAGTCTGGGACAAACAATCTCCCAAAAACCAGGAGAGCCTCCTCTCTGCGCTAGAGACCGGCCTCTCCGCCGAGGACATCCCCTGGCTACGCGACGGGCTCGGTCCCAAGCGAAAGGGCGTGCGCCGGCAGCTACTACGCTTGTTGCTACTCGCCGGAGAGACACGGGCGACGGACGACCTCCTCGATCTGGCCGCCAGCGCCCTCACCGATGAGGGAAAGCTCCCCGCCATCCACCCCACCGCCGAAGGCAAAGAGACCATCGTCTCTTACGGCGGACTAGGCAAAAACGAAAGCCTTCCCGA
>CALIGP010000156.1 GCA_938021455.1 uncultured Lewinella sp.
CCCATTACCCGGTTCGGAAGAAGCGTGAGCACCGTCGGCTCCAGAAAGCAGAAGGCGTAGAGCAGGGACAAGCCACCCAGCGTAAAGGCTACGGGGTAGCCGTAGAGAACCAGCAGGAATATGCTGACAAAAAGGATCAAGGCTAAAATAGCGAGGCTCATGGCGGTTTATTCGGCTTCGTCTTCCCGCAGTTTCCACTCTTCGGGCTCGGGTTCAAAGTAGACGGTTAAGCCCGTCGCAATAGCTTGCAGGACTAGCAGCCCCGCCGCAAGCGGAATCATCGACTTAATCGGAAAGAAATAAGGAATACCGTTTGGGTTGGGGCTACCCTCTCCGCTCATCCAGGCCTCTGCGGCGTAGTGGCCGCCGGTGTATAACAGCACGATGGCCCAGGGCAGCAGAAAGAAGATCGTCCCCGCCAGGTTCACCGCTCGCTTATCGTAGTGGCTGAATCGTTCATAGAACAGGTCGACGCGGACGTGCTTGTCCTGCTGCAAAGCATAGGGAATGCCCAGCAGAAAGATGATGGCGAATAAATGCCATTCCAACTCAACGACCCAGGTTCCCGTCAGGGAAAAAAGTGTGCGTAGACTTACGTCGATGACAATCAGGGCGATGAGCAGTAGGTTGAGCAGGCCGGCGGCTTTACCGATGGTGGCGACCAGGCTTTCAATTCCGTTGATGAGTTTCTGCGGTTTTTTCACGGAGTAAAGATAGGGAATGGGTCTGGTCCTTATTATTGATGGGCTCCTTTCGGACCTGCGGTCCTTAAGTCGGCCATCGCTACGGTAAACGTCCCTCCGAGACTAAGTCCGCAACTCCCAGCCCTGGAAGGGCGTCTACCGTAGCGATGGCCGACCGAGTTGGCGAAGCCAACAAGGAAGCCCATCGCGCACCAGGCGAAATCGAAGATTATTCCTTCCTCAAAACAATCATTTTAAAAAAATCCATTCCTCCCACCAACGCCCCCAGTCTCTTCACCGTCTTACTAGTCATAACCAGGAAGCCAACCCCGCTTCTAACATAAAATGAACCCGATGAAAAATATATTTACGCTCATGATTATGGCTCTGATGGCCGTTGGCTTCAGCAGCTGTCTGGAGGAGTCCTGCGAAGAGAATCGCTTGGTACAGGGGTTTGCCCCGATCACCGTAACGGCTGATAGCTGGCGAGCTTCCTCTTTCTTCTGCGGTGTACCGCAGCCCGTTTGTGAAGGCACCAGCTTCTACGTTTACGAGCAGTACCTCTTTATGATGGAAGGCACGCAGGGTCTTCACATTTTCGACAATAGCGATTCGAGTAACCCCGTCCCCGTCACCTTCATGGAAGCTCCCGGCGGACAAGGCCTCTCCGTTCGGAACAACATCCTCTACATGAACCAGTACACTGACCTGGTAGCCTTTGACCTCAGTGACCCGACCAAACCAGCCCTGGTAGGCCGTACCGAAGATGTTTTCGAGCCCTACAGCGTCTTCGCCCAGGTCCTTCCCGGTAACGACGGATTTGTCGTAGACTGGGAGCCTACCAACGAACGACGGGTCATTGATTGTAGCTCCGAGAACTTTAACCGCTCCGTTTTCTGGGATCAGAACCTTGCTTTTGCTTCTAGTTCTGCAGACCTCAGCATTAGCAATAATCTGAGCAGCGATGCGGGTAATTTCTCCGGCGGCGCCCCCGAAACCGTCGGCACCGGCGGTAGCCTGGCCCGCTTCACCATCGCCAAAAGCACCCTGTATGCCGTAGATGATAGTAACCTGAAAGCCTTTGATCTCTCTGACCCCAACCAACCCGTGTTCACACAGAACATCAGCCTTGGCTGGGGTATTGAAACGATCTTCCCCGCCGGCGACGAGCTATATATTGGTTCCGAGACAGGCATGCACATCTTCAGCATTGCTGACCCACTTAACCCAGAACTACTCTCCACCTTCGAGCATGTGCTGGCCTGCGACCCCGTAGTCGTCAGCGGAGACCTCGCCTACGTCACCCTCTGGGGTGGTCGTGACTGTGGTGCCACAGGCGATCAACTTGAGATCATCGACGTCAGCGACCCCCGCAATCCCACTTCCCTCCAGATCACCTCCATGAGCTCCAGCCACGGGCTCGGCGTAGCGGAAGGAAAACTCTTCCTCTGCAGCCAGTGGGAAGGCTTCAGAGTATTTGACCTCGATGACAACGGGCTACTTGGCGAGCAACTGGACCACGTGACGGGCATCAACGCTCGCGACGTTATCGTTCTCCCACAAGATAATGACCTCATTGTACTCGGCTATTTCCAGGACGGAATCCAGCAGTACGACTACGATGACAACGGCAAGCTCACTGAATCGAGCAGAATATCTGTATGTGATTAAAAGGTTAGTAATACCCCGTGGCGGGAAGAATGGTATACTTTGTAAACGCTAGGCCCTGAACAAGCCAGCCCATTAACATTCTTCTTCCCTGTCTCTCCTACTTCCCGACCACGGGTTTTTAGTAAATTACCGGCAAAGCCTAATCACATGCGCCAGTCTATTTTCCTCTTCTTGCTTCTTTTCACCTTCTCCCTTTCCGCTCAACAGCTAGCAAAGGAATACATCGACGTGGTTTACTTTGTCGGTGGAGGTTCTTACGAAGGCACCATTCTCGAGTATAAATACGGAGATAAAGTAGTTTTTGTCAACGAAGTAGGTGACCTGAAAGAATTTGATTGGGTGGACATCAAACGTGTCAACTTTCGTCTGGACAAGAACCGCTTAAAAGAATTACCCATACCGAAAGGGCCAAACGGCCAACAGGAAATCACCCCCTTTGAGGAGATGGATAAAGCTTTCGTCCCTAGTCGCAAAACCCGACACCAACTTACCGGAGCCATCAGTTTGGGCCGTAATGGAAATAGCCGTTTTGGCCCAACCACGACCATCGGTGGCAGTTTCGGCTATCACCTGATTCGGCAGGTATCCTTTCTCAACGTTGGCCTGGGAGTCGACGTAAGTCTGATGAGCCAAACGCGGGGGGAAAATGTCGGTGCTGGCACGCTGCAATTGGAGGTTCCCATCGGCAAGAAAAAGCTCCGCCCTTTCTTCCGTTTCGAGACGGGGCCAACCTACCCCTTCGGTTCTTTGAGCACGGAGGATGAAGTGTCCGACCGAAAAATCACCGTACTCTACCATCCGTCCATCGGAGTCGAATTTGCGCCACCAAAAGATGGCTGGGGTAGCTTGGTCTTTGACCTCGGCTATCGTTTTCTGGACAGTCGGTTCACCGTTACCACCTTCACGCTCGACGTTGTTGAGCGCAACATTCAATACCGTCGCCTCTTGCTTCGTGGCGGCATAAGGTTTTAAAATAAAAGCTTGAACACGGACGAACGGACATTGGTGGAGCGTTGTCTGGCGGGTGACCGCCGGGCGCAGGAGGTGTTCTACCGGCGCTTCGCGCCGGCGGGGCTGGCCATCTGCCGCCGCTATGCCAGTGACCGGGATGAAGTCATGGCCCTCCTGAACGGGGGTATGATGAAGGTATTCTCCAAACTGGATCAATTCCGCTGGGAAGGCAGCCTAGAGGGCTGGGTTAAACGCCTCGTTTTCAACGCCGCTATCGATCAATTCCGTAAGCATAAGAAAAGACCAACGATGGAGATCGTTGATTGGGACCGCCCCACCGACGATACTGCTACCCATTCACTCTACGCCGAAGACCTGTGTAAACTGATTGACCTGCTACCCGAAACGAGTAAAGAAGTCTTCTGGCTTTTTGCCGTAGAAGGTTACAACCACGCCGAAATTGCCGGGCGCCTAAACTTCAGTGAGGGCAATAGCCGCTGGCACTTGAACAAAGCGCGACAGATTTTACGTGAAAAATTACAAACCAACCCCTTCAAATCCAACCGCTATGCAGGCTAACAACAGCCCGGAATGGAAAGATGACGCTGCCTTTTGGGATGATGCCTGGAAGGACATGCAGCAGCGGCTCGACGAAGAGCCGCAAAAACGCCGACCAGTATTCTGGTGGTGGCTGGGACTTGGTACCGCCCTGCTTCTATTCACCGCCCTCGCGTTCTGGTTCCTTCCCTCCTTTGGGAACGAACCACCTACTCCAGCATCCGAACCGATCCAAATACGGGAGGCTTCCGTAATGGAGACTCCCATCGCTAGATTGGATAACACCTCTCCGGCGACGGAGGTGGCGACTAAGATCACCCCGAATCAAGAAAACCTCTCCTCAACG
>CALIGP010000157.1 GCA_938021455.1 uncultured Lewinella sp.
ACGTCGCCGGAAACTCGTTTGAAACCCACGAAAAGGGCGGGGCTCTTACCGTAGTTGCGCTGGAACTTAATGGCCTTCAGATTAGCATTTTTAGCCCGTAGTTCTGTGATGACTTTCCAGCTATTATCGTTGCTGCCATCATCGATGAGCCAGACCTCATAACTGAAGTTATTGGCTTGCATCACCCGGTCGATCCAGGCGGTGAGTTCAGGGAGGCTTTCTTCTTCATTGAAGAGGGGAACGACGACGCTGATGTCCATGAGGGCGAAGTTAATAAGTTTCTGGTTGGAGGTAGCAAGTTGCAGGTTGCGGGTTGCAATCTCACTCAACCAATTTTCCGTTATTCACGACAGCAATAATTTTTCCGGGAAGTGTTTTCCCGATCAGGGGGCTGTTTAGCGTCTTCCCCTTAATGTCTGAGGCAGAGAACGTGCTGCTGCCTTCGGTTGTGAAGAGCGTGAGGCAGGCCGGGGCGCCGGGGCGCAGGTGCAAGGGAGAATCTCCAAGGAGCAGGCGAGGGCCGTTCGTGAATTTATCAACGATCTCTTCGATAGAGAGCGATGCTCCGAGGGTTTGTAAACACTGACGGAAAGCCGTCTGTAGGCCCAGTGCACCAAAGTCGGCGTAGAAAAACTCCAGGTCTTTCTCTTCGCCATGACGGGCAACGTGGTTACTCACAATAGCGTCGATGGTTCCATCCTTGAGGCCTTCGATGAGAGTTTGCCGGTCGTCTTCTTCCCGGAGGGGGGGCAGCATCTTAAAGCTGGGGTCGAAGGTCGCCAGCTCCTCATCCGTAAACTGAAGATGGTGAGCACTGACGGTGACGAGTACGTTGAGTCCGGCAGCTTTAGCCCGCCGAACCTCCCGCAATCCGGAGGCAGAGGAAATGAGGTGGACGATCAGCTTGCCTTCAGTGTACTTCAACAGCTCCATGGCTCGCTTCAGGGGAATAGCCTCACTCATAACCGGGATACCGCGCAGCCCCAGTCGGGTACTGATGGTGCCTTCGTGCATTTGCCCTTCGGGTACGAGAGCTTCATCGTAGGGGGAGATCATCACCCGGCAATCACCCGCCTGGGCGTATTCGAGGCTTCGTTTCAGCAGGCTACCGCTAACTCGTCTTTTGGGGCCGTCGGTAAAAACGGTGGCACCGGCATGGGCCAGTTCCAACATTTCGGTGAGGTCCTTGCCTTCGAGGTGGCGGCTGAGCGCTGCCAGCGGGAGGAGGTCGACGGGATGGTCTCCGTTCTGACGCAGCAGATAGGCAACATCGGCGACGGATTGCCGAACGGGCTCCGTATTCGGAAGGGTGGCAACGGTGGTGTAGCCGCCAGCGATGGCGGCCGCCCGTAGACTGGCGATGTCTTCCCGTTCCTCGTGCCCGGGGTCTCCCAGGTAGGCTCCTAAGTCAACAAAGCCCGCAGATACGCGGGCACCTTTACCTTCCATGACGGACTCCTTGTCCGCTGCCGTCAGGCTTTCAGCCATTTCGGTAATCAGGCCGTCTTCAATGCGTAGATCAAGGGTCTGGCCGTTGTGCGGGCCGTTGAGGTCGGTAATGGTGAATTGGCGGAGAAGCATGGGGGCAAATATAGGCTCTTATCCTGATCCTGACCCAGCGGGCGGAGCGGCAAATGAATAACCGATTCTCTACGCTCGGCGGACAAGCGAAACTCCTTCGTCGTAACACTCGGCCGGACGAGCTAGGGAGAGGCCCTGACGGCTTTGGGTTTCCCTTGCACCTGCGTCCGCGCCTATTCCGGGAAGTTGTCCCGAATCCCTTCTAATAAACGGGTGAACTCTGCATAATCGTCTTCCGTCAACCCTTCCCAGGTCTGTTCTCGTAAAGCCTGAATACGCGGGTAGAGAACGGCGTGCGTTTCTTCCCCTTTTTTGGTCAACGCCACCTGATATCGGCGGCGGTCATTGGGGAAGCGAGTACGGGCGGCAAAGCCCTTTTTGGCCAGCTTATCGATGATGCGCGAAACGGTCGGTGCGTCTTTGAAGGTGCCGTTGGCCAGGTCCGTCTGTGAAGAAGCTCCGGAGGCCTGTAAATAGTCAAGTAAAACCCACTGTTCGGGGGTCAAGTCGACTTCCGCGTCCTTGAAAGCACGTTGAAAATGTGCCTTTAACAGGCGCGTCGTTCGGTCCAGTAAGGTGCCGACGTTGGAGTAAGAAAGTTTGTTCACGGCGTGTGGGATGGGAGCCTTAGTAATCGTTATACTCTGCTAAGGTAGTAGTCATAGAGCAATTGCTCGGGAAGCCAGTGGCTACCCGTGTAGGGGACGACGTTAACGGAGGGCAGTGGGCCATAGACTGCTTCGAGCCTTTCATGGTGTAACAAGGGGTCTCGGTCTCCGGCAAAAACGGTAGCGGAGATGCCGCGCTGACCGAGGGTCTTCTCTAGTCGCTCCGGTTGTGGGGGGAACTTGAGTACGCTTCGGAGGCTACCCGCCATCCGACGGCGAAAGGTGCCATCCTTCAGGTTGTGGTTCAGGTATTCGGCGGAGTAGCGATTTATGACGCCTCTACGTCGTAGCCAGTTACTGAGCTTGAGCAGATAGCGGGGGCGTTCGCTGAATTTTGCCAAGGGGCGGATCAATGAGGTCGGTAGTGTGTCAATCCAATTGGTGTAGCGGCCGCCAGCACCGTCTGGCGCTACGAGCGCGAGGTCTCGTACATCTGGGTGGTCAAGCAGCGGTAAGGTCGCGCTCAGGATACGCCCACCAAGGCTATGCCCCAGCAGGAAGACCGGACGATCATGCTGGTCTTTGAGTAAGGCATTGAACACTGCAGCGAGGTCGGCCGGTGTATACGCTTCTTCCACCCACTCGGACTTCCCGTGGTAAGGTAAATCTGGTGCAAAGGTGGTGAACTGTTGGCCCAGCGCCAGCGCTAGTCGCTCCATCCGCCGACCATTTCGCCCAAAACCATGGACGGACAACATAATGGCCGACCCACTGCCGTAACGACGGATGTGGAGCCGATCTTCCGTAATGGGCACATCTAGTGCTTCGCGGCGGTGCGCAGTCTGGAAGAAGCTGGTTGGCAGGGTAGGGGGAGTTTTGACTTCGTTCATTTGGTGGTAGGAAGACGCGCGAAGGAGGGTTTTGGTTCGGGAAAGAGTCCCGGGTAGTTGATGAAGGGCGTGACTACTGATAGAGGAAATGTAACCTTTAGTCGATTTTAAAATTAAATTACTTGATATCAATACTATATTTGTATCAAATAAAAACAAACTATGCCAATTACTCCGTTTCAGCACAGTGTTTTCTATGCTATTGAAAAAGCGATTAAGGTGTACCGAAGGTTTGCCCAGGACCAAATCCGAAAGGAGGAACTTGACCTAACCATTAATCAGGCTCTCCTCCTGGATTTACTGGCTCGTGACCCGGGTATCAGTCAGAATGAAATGGCTCAGATCTTGTTTAAGGACCTGGCTGCGGTAACCCGTATGATGGAAATTCTGGTGAAACGGGGCTATGTGGTTCGCTCCCCGAACCCGGATGACCGCCGGAAACACCTCTTGCGAATTACTCATACTGGTGAAAAGGTGGTAAAAAAAGTAGCTCCGGTAACGGCAAAGAACCGCTTCACTGCCCTACAGGGGTTTACGGACGCCGAAACGGTCGAACTACATCGCTTACTAGAAAAACTAATTGCTAACTGCACAACAGAAAATCATGAATAACTGTATCGTAACAATCGTATTAGCCTTTTTCATAACGTCTTGTGGAACGGCTCCATCTTCTGATGTCAATTTTCCAGCGATTGCTCAAAAGCTTGACGAATTAGGCGGGAAGGATGAATTTTCTGGGAATTTTCTAATTGCAGATGCGGATACTATTCTGCTTTCTCAATCTTATGGCCTTGCGAATATTGAGCGGAATGAGCCCATCACCATGGACACTCGTTTCAACCTGGCTTCTATGAACAAGATGTTCACTGCAGCAACGATCATGCGATTGCTGAATGCCGGTAAGCTTGGGCTTGAGGATAAAGTGGGCACTTTCTTACCCGATTACCCTAATGAAGCGGTACGTAACCAAATAACGATTGAGCAACTATTGACCCATACCAGCGGCATGGGGGATATGTTTACCCTTGCTTTTGAACAAGCAGACCCTAACGAGATCAGAGGGCTGGATGATTATCTCGATAAATTTGTCGCAGACTCTTTGCGGTTTCCTCCTGGAAGCGACTTTGGTTACAGTAATGCCGGTTATATCGTGCTGGGATTGATCATTGAGGCGATAACTGGAAAGGACTATTACGAATACGTTCGTGACGAGTTGTTTTTGCCATTAGGTATGGAAAACACGGGATGG